>JAJXTM010000052.1 GCA_021783875.1 Bacteroidota bacterium | reverse complement strand
CTTTATTCTAAAGAACTAAAAGATCTTGGTTTTGATCCGCTGCCAGTTTACCAGCCAGTAAATGACCCACCCAAGGGATATTTCCGATTAGTTTACGGCTTAATGCCGGTGCATTCTCACGGCAAGACTGAAAGCAATCCATTTTTAAACACAATAATTTCAGAGCCTCATTTATGGTTAAATGAGACAATCGGAAGAAGCATGGGATTAAAAAATGAAGATGAAGTTATTGTAGAAAACCAAGACGGAATAAAATCGGATAAAATAAAAATATTAATGACTCCGGGAATGAGACCTGACGCAGCATATCTACCACACGGATTCGGAGGAAACGACAGAGGGCTGCTAAATTATACGCGGAAGAATGTTTCAGATAATAATCTTATTTCCAAATACACAATAGACCCAATAAGCGGGGGAACCGGGTTAAGAACGAATTTTGTAAGAATTATAAAGGATAATAATATTCTTTCGCCGACAGTTGAAGTTAGTATGACCGGAGTAAGTGCGAATAAAGTATCCGGAATTCAAAACCAGACCGAGCAAAACAAAACATTTAATATTCAGCCGAAGAAAAAACAATCAGCTATTAGGGAAGGATGTTAGGAGAAAAAAATGAGTAAATATGCGATGGTAATTGATATGGATAGATGTGTTGCCTGCCATGCATGTGAAGTGGCTTGCCGCTCGCATTATGATGTCCCTGTTCCATATTACAGAAATTGGGTACATGATTTACGTCCCGAAGGTGTTTATCCGGACATCAAAAAAGTCAGCTATGTCGGGTTGTGCAATCATTGCGATGATGCGCCATGTGTAAAGGCATGTCCGACTGGGGCTACATATAAGAGAGCAGACGGAATTGTTGTTGTAGATAAGGGTTTATGTATAGGCTGCGGGCTTTGTATAGAGGCATGTCCATACGGAGCAAGATATATAAATCCGAATAATGAAAAAGTTGATAAATGTGATTTCTGTGTTGATAGAATTAAAGACGGATTAGAGCCCGCATGTGTAACAACATGCATAGCAAGCGCAAGGATTTTTGGTAATCTTGATGACCCCAATTCCAATGTTGCAAAACTAGTAGCAAGCGGAGCAAAAGCAAACATTTCCGATAAAGTCAATGTCGGTCCGAATATTTATTATTTAGACAATCACAATAATTTTCCTATAGTTCAGGCAGCTTTTCCTCCAAAAATTCCCCAAATGCCTACTCCTCAAAGGTTATGGTCAAAGGTATTAAAGCCGATGTTTTATTTAGCAATCGGAGCGACATTCTTAGGGCAAATGGCTGCATTTGCTGCTCAATTATTTAAAGGCGAAAGTGATATAAAGGAGTAAATTATGGGTAAAGGAGTAAGCAAATTAAATGAAGATATTGCTTTAGATCATGATCTATTGAAGGGTGCAAGGCATTTATCATTTGAAGAAAAAAGGATATTAGCAAACAGGGTCATGAAAAAACATGGTGTTGCCGGGGTTACACTACACTGGGTGAATGCAATATCATGGTTTCTATTAATTTTTACCGGAGCAGCGCTTCTATCAGCAAGTTATCTTCGATTTGCACCGGAATGGTATATAAATATGATGGACGGAATTTTTGGCACCAGGAGTGCGATGCTTCACTTTCATATTGCGATAGGGGTTTTCTGGGTTAGCACATTACTATTATATGGGGTATTCGGCTATAAAAACTACGTGCTTGATTTCATCAAGCATGATTTAACAATTGACAAAGATGACATTAAATGGTTTCCGGCAAAAGCTTTGAATTTAATGGGTAAATTAAGTCATCATAAAATGCCTCCGCAGGGTGAATACAATGCCGGACAAAAAGCATATGCATTAGTAGTAGCATTCAGCACAATAACGTTAATAATTACAGGACCTATAATGGCATTCCATATTGGTCAGCCAGTAATTATCCAGTGGGCAATGATGCTTCATTTTGTAGCAACAATGTCTGTTTTTGCAGGTGTTTTTGTTCATGTTTATATGGCAGCGCTTTTCCCTGAAGAGCGTCCGGCATTTTTTTCGATGATTACTGGAAAAGTAAACGAACTTTACGCTTATTTACATCACTATAAATGGTGGAGAGAAGTAAAAAATGACGAGCATGCATTTTTTTCAGAAGAACTTAAAAAAGACGGTATTCATTTACCGGAATTAGAGGAATGTAAAAATATTAAGGACCATTTATCTAAAGGTAAAAACTTTGACATAAGCGGAGATGAAATATGAAAAAAGAATTATGGAACCCAATTTTTGGCGGGGTAATGATTGGAATAGCAATGACACTAACCTTCTTTATATCCGGTCGTGGACTTGGGGTATCAGGAGCATTAACAGCTGTGGCAGCGTGGCTTCAAAATCTTTTTTTGCCCTCAGTAACTCAATCAAGTAAATACTTTTCAAAACTTTTTGAAAACGGAGCTAATCCATTAGACGATTATTTAGTTTTCATGGCGATAGGGATTTTAATCGGAAGTTTTATAGCAGGAATTGTTTCGGGTGACTCAAAGATCGAAGTATTAAAGGGGCCAAATATTTCAAGCAAAGGAAGATTATGGTATGCATTAGCAGGTGGAGTTCTAGTAGGTTATGCAGCTAGAATGGCAAGAGGCTGCACAAGCGGACAAGCATTAGTAGGAGGAGCTGAGCTTTCGGTAGGCTCATGGGCATTTATGTTTTCAATTTTTGCCGGCGGTTTTGCCGTCGCATATTTTGTCAGGAGGCAATGGATATGATAGGACCATTAGTTAAAAATAGTATAATATCGGGCGGAGTTAATACAGTTTTTGCAGTATTAATCGGTGTGTTATTCGGATATGCTTTGCAACGTTCAGGATTTACGAATTCAAAAAAGATTGCAGGCGTATTTTATATGAAGGATGTTGATGTTCCCATTGTCATGTTCACTGCAATAGTAACGGCAGCAATAGGACTTTGGGGATTATCATTAGTCGGACTGATTGATTTAAGTAAATTTTATTTTTTGCCTTCATATTTAATTCCAATGGTAGTCGGCGGGTTAATTTTTGGTGTAGGAATGGCAGTAGGGGGATTTTGCCCCGGAACATCTTTAGCTTCAATGGTAACGGGGAAAATAGATGCCATGGTATTTGTCGGAGGATTTTTATTAGGCAGCTTAATCTTTGGAGATTTTTATCCTTTATGGGAAAAATTCTACAATTCTAATTCAAACGGGACCTGGAGAATAGATCAACTTCTTAATATAAATGTAGGTTTCGCAGTTTTAATTATTACGCTCCTGGCTATATTAGGAAGCCTAGGGATGAGGAAGCTTCAATATAAATTTTGGGGACAGAAATGATTAAGCTAAATAAAAAATCTTCACTTGTGGGTTTAGGTTTACTTATTGCTATTTTATTAGCATTCTTCCCTACCTCCTCATTCATAAATAATCCTTTTGTAGTTGACGGGCAATTAAAGCAGCAGCATTTTAATGAAGCGGGTATTTTCACAATCTCCCCATTCGTTGCAGCAAATTATTTCTCTTATGATCAGGCAAAATGTTATTGGATTGATTTAAGAGATTCCAAAGAATTTTCAAAATCACATCTAAAGGTTTCCATAAATCAAACTTTTGACCAATTACAAAATTCAAGCTGGAATGCAGACGATTTAGTTTTAGTTTATGGCAATAACACAAGAGACGCACAGGATGCGGTTGCGTATTTAAGACAGGTAAAAAATACAAGAGCATATGCTATAAAAGGCGGGTATGATGCTGTAAAAAAATATTTAGTCGATCCAATAGGAATTACAATCACAAGTCAAATGAGCGATAAAGATATACAAACTCTTTTGGAATTAAGAAATAAATTATCGGGAGATAAGGTATCTCAGGCACAATCAGTCGAAAGTTTAAAAAGCGGAAAATCAAAAGCAGTTCGGGAAGGATGCTAGATATAATTTTGAATTTTGAATGCTGAATTTTGAATGAAAGTCAGGGGATTTTGAAATAATTTTTGCTGTTAAGATAAAAGCAAAAATTTAATTTATCGAAACGGGATTATTAATGTACAGTATCTTACGGAAAATTTCTTCTCTTCACAAAAATCAAATCTATAATTCAAATAAAGGAATAGTTATGAAAAAATCTTATGGAACTTTAGTTATAATGTTATATATATTTTCCATGTCATTATTTGCGCAATCCGGTACAAAGTTGATCGGATTTGATGCAAGGACTATCGGGCGGGGCGGGGTTGATATCGGTTTTTTTGATAATCCAGATTTAATGATGTCTAACCCTGCCGGAATTTCTTTTCTTTCAGGTTCTATGTTAGACGCAAACTTCTCATTGATGGTACCTTCTCTTCATTTTCAAAATGCTTTAAATAATAAAGACGGAAAAACAAATTATTTTCCTATGCCGGATATTTCTTACGTATCAAGTACTAATAATAATTTAACTTGGGGAATTGGACTTTTTACTCAAGGAGGCATGGGTTCTGATTTTACTTTAGATCATGCATTATTTGTTGATCAAAACGGGAATTACATTCCGCAGACTTATCACTCAAAATTAGCGGTTATGCAAGGAGGTCCTTCTGTATCTTATAAATTTACTCCTTCATTTTCTATTGGATTGACCGCACAGTTAGTATACAGCATACTAGAATTTCAAATGCCATACAGTCTTTCGCCTTCGGCTATGCAAGGTGTGATTCCTCAAACCGGGGGAATGACATTCGGGCAATTATTTGCTGCACCGCCATCACAAGGCGGATTCGGTTATCAAGAAGTTACAGCTGATGCAAATATGAATAATTTAACTGCAATTAGTTTTACGGGAAGGATAGGATTTGCATATAAAGTTAATGATCAAATTTCTCTCGGTTTAACATATTCGCTGCCTACTTCACTCACATACAAAAATGGAAAAGCAACTATGGATATGACAGCTCAGCTTAATAATGCTTTTGGGAAAGCTGTAATGGGTTATATGGCACAAAATCCAAGTGCAACACAACAGCAAGCTCAAGCAGCAGTAATGACACAGTTTACAAATATGGGTATAAACTTACAAAAGGGAGCTGTTGATAACTATAATCTTGAAGCCAAGTTGAAACTTCCTCAATCACTAGGATTCGGACTTTCTTACAAGGCAACTGATTCATTTCGTGCAGGTTTTGATATAGAATGGTACAATTGGCAAAATGCTTTCGACAATATGAGTTTAAATCTTTCTAATGGCTCAAATCCGAACATAATGACAATGATGGGAAATACAGGTAGTTTTTCAATTAATTTTCCTATGAATTGGAAAGATGTAATCTTAGTTAAAATCGGCGGAGAATATGATATAGACGGAGCGCTAACTGTAAGAGCCGGATTTGCATATGGAAACAATCCTGTTCCTTCGACAACAATCTTCCCGGTATTTCCTGCAATCGTAGAAAATCATATTACTATCGGGGCTGGATATAAATTAACCAATGAATTTACTTTAAACGCAGCATATGAAATAGGGCTGAACAGTTCAGAGACAGCTAGTAATCCAAGTATAGTTGCAAACGAATATAACGGAAGTACAAGTCAGTTAGCAACAAATCTTTTTCACATATCACTTTCCTGGAATTTATAATTCAGTACATCTTTACAGGCGGCAATAAGCCGCCTATTTTTATTAAAATTCTAAATAATAAATTGATTCTTTTTACTTTAGATTTTGGATACCGGCATTCGGGGGTATGAAAAAGATTTTAAATAAATTTATTCTGCGCGATTATTAATCTTTAATCTTTAACTTCACACCAATAAATATTAAATTTGCATCAAAAAAATTATGGATTTAAAAATTAAGGATATAGTAACTCTTTTAAACGTACCTGAGAAAATTGTATACAGCTGGATAAGAAAGAATGAAATTCCATTTTATAAAATTAACCATCAATACAGGTTTAGCCGCGCAGAAATAACTGAATGGATTTTAAAGACCAGGCAGGAGTTTTCATCTTCATTAATCAATTTAATTAATAATGAGAACCAGACGACTTTATCAATATTATTAGGAAGGGGCGGAATAATAAATCTTGACACGGGGAACAGTGTTCCCGATATTTTGCAAAGTGCAGTTGAAAAGATAAAATTACCTGAAAATTTAACAAAGGATGAATTATTAGGCGCTTTGCTCAATCGAGAAGAACTAATGCCTACGGCAATAGGAAACGGAATTGCAATTCCCCATCCAAGAAATCCGATTATAACCGACGGGAAAAATTCGAGTGTTTCAATTTGCTATTTATCAAATCCAATTGAATTCGGAGCATTAGATAATCAAGCCGTTCATACACTTTTTATTTTAATTACAGCTAATCCCCGTATGCATTTGGAAGCACTTTCTAAAATTTCTTATTTGTGTCAGAATAATATTTTCTTAGAGCTTTTAAAAAGAAAAACTAATAAGGAAGAAATCCTGAAAAATATTATTGCAATGGAGTCAGATTGGGGTAATAGAGGAATTAAGAATTAAATGACAGCTATTTTAATTGGAGTTATTTTATTCTTAATCGGCGGTATTATTTCTATTTTCTTTGGTGAAAAATTAAAAAAAATAGTTTTTCTTTCTTTTGCTGCTGTTGCACAATTCTTTATACTGCCTCAATCGTTTAATATCTTGTTAAACGGAGGTCAAACTGAAGCAAAATTTATTTTATCCGATCCTTTAGGTGCATGTTCTTTTCGGTTAGACCCTTTAGCGAGTTTGTTTGTAATAATAATTTCTACCGGTTCTTTGTTGTGTGCAATATATTCCGGCAGCTATATGAAAATGTATTCTTATAAAAAAATCTCACTTTCCACTTATTATTTCTTTTTAGGGATACTATCTGTTTCAATGCTGCTTGTCGTGATAGTGCAAAATGCACTTGTATTTTTGATTGTTTGGGAATTAATGTCAATCTCATCCTTCTTTTTGGTAATCTTTGAGAATGATAAACCAGAAGTCTTAAAATCGGGACTTTATTATTTAATTTCTATGCAAGTAGGAGTTGCATTTTTAATAGCGGGATTTGCATGGGTTTCCGCGTCATCCGGTTCACTTGATTTTAATTCATTTCATAGTGTATTAAGTAATTCTAACAGCTTTTCAAATTTAATTGTTGCATTTTTTTTAATAGGATTCGGTACAAAAGCGGGATTTATACCAATGCACACTTGGTTACCGAAAGCTCATCCTGCGGCACCGACAGGAGTATCTGCTTTAATGTCGGGAGTTATGATAAAAACCGGTATTTACGGTATACTGAGAATTATTTTATTATACGGGAACATAAATTCAACTATTGCGTATTCTTTTTTTTCTATTTCACTATTAACAGCAATAACGGGAATAGCCAATGCGGCTTCGCAAAAAGATTTGAAGAAATTATTAGCTTATTCAAGCGTAGAGAATATTGGGATTATCGGAATGGGGATAGGAATAGGAATGCTTGGTATAGTATATAATAATTCAATGATTGCAATGTTAGGATTTCTCGGAGCTATACTTCATATAATTAACCATTTTACCTTCAAGAGTCTTTTATTTTACGGAGGAGGTATTGTTTATCTTAATACACATACCAGAAATATTGATAAGCTAGGAGGTTTAGCAAAATATTTGCCTATGACATCGAGTTTATTTCTGATTGGTTCACTTGCCATAAGCGGTTTACCTTTATTTAGCGGATTCATAAGTGAATTATTAATTTATCTAGGACTAGCCAGGAGTCTTTCAATAAATAATTTATCTATAAATATTTTTGCTATACTCGGATTTTCGGGATTAGCTTTCACCGGAGCGATTGCGCTATTAAGTTTTACTAAAGTATATGGTATAGCTTTTCTAGGTAATGCCAGAACTCAATATCAGGAAAAATTTAAGGAAAAAGATTTCTCACTTCTATCGCCCATGATATTCCTAGCCGTTATAATAATAATTACCGGTTTATTTCCTTATCTAACTGTTTCTCTTCTTGGAAATATTCTAAAACAATTTTTGCCAATGGATTCCTTGAACGAATTTTTGAAAATTCAATTAAATCTACAAATTTTATCGGGTTATATTTTAATTTTTACTTCATTTATTTTATTCTTTTATTTAATCAGGTATTTTCTTTTGAAGAGAAAAAGAGTGGAATATTTTAAAACATGGGATTGCGGTTATCAAGTTGGGAGCAGCCGTATACAATATACTAGCAGTTCCTTTGCTCAGCCATTTTTAAGCTTGATTTCAGAGATTGTTCCCCAGAACATTAATGTAAACAAGGAACCTGTTCTTTTTCCAAAAGAAGCTTCAATTGAAAGCAATTCACAGGATTTTTTTGAACGATTTTTAATTCAGCCGAATCTAAAATGGTTAAGGAAATTCCTTGACTTGTTTTCATGGATACAAAGCGGGAAAATGCAGCAATATATAATTTATGGTTTAATCTTTTTGTTATTTATTCTAATTTGGATTTTAGGAGTTAAATGATGCTAAAGTATATTATTATCGCTTTAGTTATAATATCTCCTTTCTTTTTTACAGGATTAATTAACAAAGTTAAGGCAATATGGGCAGGCAGAAAGGGATCTCCTGTTTTGCAGCCTTATTTTGATTTTGTCAGATTAATTCAGAAAGGTGAAGTAATCAGCAAGACCACCTCATTTATATTTCAGATTTCGCCATCAATAAATATAGCTTCATCATTATTTGCTTTAATGTTAATTCCGCTTCCCTTTCTTGGTTCGGTGATTAGTTTTAAAGGAGATTTTATTTTATTTTCTTATACATTAGCTTTTTCAAAATTTCTAATGATTTTAGCTGCGCTAGATACCGGCAGCAGTTTTGAGGGGATCGGCGCCAGCAGAGAAGTAACATATTCGACTATAGTTGAAACTGCTTTTTTTATTATCATGGGTTCGCTTGCATTATTAACCAATCAAATTTCATTCAGTTCAATTTTTGCTTTGTTAAATATGAGCACAGGATATACAATACTAATAAAAATATTATTGGTTATTTCACTTTTTATAATGGTATTAGTTGAAGGAAGCCGTATCCCGATCGATGACCCTAACACTCATCTTGAATTAACAATGATTCACGAAGTAATGATTTTAGATTATTCAGGGACGGATTTGGCATTTATATTATATTCAACTGCTTTAAAAATGGTGATTGTTTCCATGCTGATCGCCAATTTATTAGTTCCCTTATATTTAACAGTTCCAATTTCTCTCATTCTTTTTGCTTTTATATTAATATTAATCTTTATGATAATAGGACTAATTGAATCTCTAATTGCGAGATTAAGAATTTCTCACGTGCCTCAATTTATATTTTTCATGACAGCTTTCTCATTAATCGCATTTGCCATAATTGCTTTCTTTTTAAGAGCAGGGGTACAATTTTCCGGGAAAGGACTTTAATGTCTGATATTTTAATAATTTTATTAGGCACAACCATTTTATATATTTTTGCTGCCAGCCGAATTGAAGCTTATGTTAAGGCATTAGCTTTGCAAGGGACAATACTTTTTTTATTGATTGTAGTTGATATAAAAGATATAAGTTGGATAAATTTTGCTTTTCTCATTTTAGAAACCTTAATTATTAAAGGAATTATTATTCCATACTTTTTACTATCTGTAATCAGGAAAAATGAAATCGGTAGAGAAGTTGAACCATATATTTCACAATTTTATTCTGTCCTAATTGCGAGCCTAATTTTTATGTTTGGATTTGTAGCAGCATTTTGGTCTGCTAAAACAAATGCCGGCATTAAGCCTCTTTATTTCGGTGTATCAATAATACTTATTATTGCAAGTTTATTCTTAATAATTAACAGAAAAAGAATCATAACTCACATTTTATGTTACATGATATTAGAAAACGGAATTTTTCTTCTTTCTCTTTCGGTTGCTAATGAAATGCCGATTTTAGTAAATGTTGGAGTACTTTTGGATTTATTTGTAGGAATATATTTATTCGTTATTTTCTTTAATAAAATTCAGGAGATGTATGATGGTAATCATATAGATACATTAACGGAATTGAAGGATTGACCATGATAACGCTAGTACTTTTTGTTCCAATTATTTTAGGAATTTTTAGTTTAATTATAAAAAAGTCATACTTCAATAGAATCTCATTATTCGGATCGGTAGTCTTATACATTTTAGTAGCAATTGCAGTCTGGTCTAATTTTGAATGGTATATTCTGCCTGATTGGTTAATGGTTTATTTTCAATTTGATAATATCGGACTGTATTTTTTTTCTGTAATGACCATAGTATTTGCAAGTGTTTCGGTATACAGTTTATTTTATTTTGAAGCTCACTTATTAACTGCAAAGCAAGAATCTATATATATAGCTGAAATTCTTTTTTTTATTGTTGCAATGACGGGAGTAATATTATCAACTCATCTTGCATTACTTTGGGTATTTATTGAAGCAACAACATTAACAAGTGCATTGTTAATTTATTTTGAGAAGAAAAAGTCTTCTTTGGAAGCAACCTGGAAATATGTTTATATATGTTCCGTAGGAATAGCCTTAGCATTTGTTGGAATAATTCTACTATCAATCGGCAGCAGAAATATAAATTCTCTTTTCTTTAATGATTTATATAAGAATGCAAAAGAGATAAATCCTTTTTGGCTTAAAATATCATTTGCATTTATTTTTGTCGGATTCGGAACAAAAATAGGGATAGCCCCAATTCATGCCTGGCTACCAGACGCTCATTCGGAAGCTCCTTCGCCGGTATCAGCATTGCTTTCCGGTGCTCTGCTTAATTCAGCTTTGCTGGGTTTACTCCGCATACATGAAATATTTATAAAAGCGAATTCGGAAGTTTTTTCGAACTCTCTTTTCCTTCTTACCGGATTTCTTTCTTTAGTTGTAACTTCAGTTTTTATGCTTCGATTAAAAAATTATAAACGAATGCTTGCTTATTCCTCGATAGAAAATATGGGAATTTTATTCATCGGAATATCTCTCGGTAATTTAGGATTTTTTGCAGTAATGATCCATTTATTTGCTCATTCACTATCAAAATCTTCATTATTCCTGACCTCAGGAAACATTCTTCATCTAAATAAGAGTAAAAAAATCGAAGACGTTAAAGGACTTTTAAAAAGAGATCCCCGTACCGGATGGCTATGGATTGTTTCGATGCTGGCAATTATCGGATTGCCGCCTTTCCCAATATTTTTAAGCAAGTTTCTAATCATACGAGCTTTTTGGTTATCCGGCACAGGCTGGCTAATAATTCCGTTTTTCTTATTGCTCATAATTATAACTTTTGGAATGAGCAGTGCTGTCTTTAAAATGTCTTTCGGAGAACCATTGAACGGAGAGAGCGAAAATATAAAATTAAATTTGGCAGCTTATTCGCCGCAAATAGTTTTACTTTTATTACTTTTAGTAGTCGGAATTGATATGCCGCAGCAAGTTCTTACTCTTATTAACAATGCCGCAAGTTTCTTTCATTAATATGGAAACGCGATTGAATTATATTGAGATAAAAAACCTTCAGACCATTGCATTGCAAGATATCCCTATATTAAAAATGGAGGAATTAAAAACTGAATTAATTTTAAATATTAAAAGCGGAAAAAGGTTAGTTCAATTTTTTGGTAACAAAGTTAATCAAGAAGTAATTCTATATGTAATTATAGCTGATGACAATGCATCAAAATTATTTATTACTTCGGCAATATTTAAGTCAGAGAAGTCATATAACTCTATCACAACAGATATTCCTTCGGCACATTTATTTGAAAGGGAATTTTTTGAACAATACGGGATTAAGCCGGAAGGTCATCCATGGCTCAAGCCAGTCAGAAAAGGTATTGCCGGGATTAACAGTGCCGAACAGCAATATGATTTTTTTAGTATTGAAGGAGAGGATGTTCACGAGGTAGGGGTAGGTCCAATTCATGCGGGAATAATTGAGCCGGGGCATTTTAGATTTTCCTGTCACGGAGAAAAAATATATCATTTAGAAATTAAACTTGGATTTCAGCATAGGGGAATAGAAGATTTGTTTATAAAAAATAACTCTCATCCTTTTTATCTTCAAAAGTTATCCGAATCAATTGCCGGAGATACAGTGATAGGTCATGCCGGTACATTTATACGAGCTATAGAATCACTAAGCAATATTTCGATTTCAAAACGTGCTAAGTCAATTCGCACAATTGCACTTGAGTTGGAAAGAGTTGCGATACACCTAGGAGATTTGTCTGCTCTTTCAAATGATATAGGATATTTAACCGGCAATTCTGTATTTGGCGCATTGCGCACAAAAATTATTAATATTACTATGTCTATTTGCGGAAATAGATTCGGTAGAAACTTAATTACGACGGGGGGAGTCAATTTTGATTTATCAGTTGATCTAACCGAAAAGATATTATCAACGATTAATCAATTGGCAGATGAAGTAACACTAGCATCGGAAGTATTATTCTCGTCTTCATCAGTTATTTCAAGATTTGAAAAAACGGGTACAATTAAAAAAGAAACCGCGATTGAAATCGGGATGGTAGGTCCGCCTGCAAGGGCAAGCGGAATTGCGATAGATGCCCGTTCCGATCATCCATTCGGTGTTTACGAAAGTTTTCCAGTTCACAAATTAACATTAAATACAGGTGATGTTTTCGCGCGCGCATATATTCGTTTCATTGAAATTCAGCAATCAATAAAAATAATTTTAGAACTATTAAATAATTTGCCAAACGGAGAGATAAAAGCTACAATATCTTCGATTGCGGCAGATACTCTAGTTGTT
>JAJXTM010000346.1 GCA_021783875.1 Bacteroidota bacterium | reverse complement strand
GCAGGCGGTTCCGGTAGCCCATCTTTGAAACTAAATTCCTTTAAGATAGATGCCAGTTATAATTTACCTGTCGGTTTAGCATTTTCGTTAGGTTATTTTGCTACAAACGGAGATTCGGATCCTATTGTATATGCAGCTAATACAAGTCTCTCGCCTAATAGCAGCGGCTTGACTGCTCAGATTACTTATTTACCCTGGTTAAATACTCAATTTGCAGTCCAGTACGTTGCATATAATAAATTTGACGGCAGCAGCAGCAATTATGACGGCTCGGGAAGAAATGCTGCTGATAACAACACTTTATATGTTGTCGGTTGGGTATTATTTTAGGTACATTTGAAACAAAAGAAATTAGTAAATTTAATATCATTTAATTATTTATTTGGAGAAAGAAATGAAATCAACTTCAAGCCTTATAATTGTATTGGCTTTCGCACTTTTTAGTTTTTTAGGGTTAACTTCACCTACTAAATCTTCTTGTTCAGATACAACTCATGTTACAGTTAAGTCAGTAAAAAAAGATACGGTTGTAAAAGTAGAAATAGATAAAAAACTTGCCAACCAAGGTAGAGGAATTTTTAATAGTAAATGTTTCGCATGCCATAAATTAGATCAAAAATTAGTAGGACCACCATTGAGAAACATAACAAAAACTCTTTCAAAAGAATATTTAACAAAATATCTTTCCAATACATCCGAAATGCAAAAAAGTGATCCTAATTTAAAAAAATTAATTAAAGAGTATAATGGTGTTTTAATGCCTGACCAAAACTTGAATAAAAAACAAGTTTCGGCAGTAATTGAATATTTACTTTCAGTAGTTAAATAAACCTATTAGGCTAATAATTTAAAGACGGCAATAAATTGCCGTCTTTTTTTATTAATAATATATATTTTGATGAGTAACCTCACAACATAACACCATGATACAATTAATTCTTGCCTAACTTCATTTATCTTTTTATAATTGATACTTAAGAAACAAAAATTTTAATAGAATAATTTAATATTCATTAAAATCCTCAGATTATTAGGAGTAATAATGAAAATAATATACACATTCTTAGTTACGATTGCTTTAATTAATATTTCCTGTGCTCATAAACAATTCGATGTTCACCAACCCGCACCCGAGCAAATTCAATCAGCTCAAACTATTCAACAGGTTAATCAAGTAAAGCAGCCTATTGCTAAAGAATCTTCACCTTATCTATATCCTGATGATAATGGTATTGGACCAATTAAAGACTTAAAGTTAGGGAGTGTTGACTCAAAACTGGTTTCAGAAGGTAAATCCATTTTCAATTCAAAATGTATTGCATGTCATGATTTAGATCAAAAGAAGATTGGTCCTCCATTAAGGAATATTGCAAAAGCAAATACACCTTCTTTTATAATGAATTACCTTTTGAATACTACAGAAATGCAAAAGAAGGACCCTATAATGGAAAAACTTGTAAAGGAATATAAAATATTAATGCCCGACCAACAGCTTAGTAAAGAAGATGCGCTTGCAACTTTAGATTACTTCCGTTCAGTCGAAAAATAATTTTGCTAAAATAAGAGAGATGATTAAGGATCATTATATTTATTGCGGAATAAATATTTTGATTCTTTTTTATTTAATCAGACTTTTTCTACTTTGAGTTTGACTATTAGACCTTCATTTACAATACTTTTAATATGAGGGATTATCAGATTAATTTTTTCTTCCTCATCAATAAATAAAATCATAACAGGACCTTCATCAACATTTCCAATTTTTCTTGGGTGGTGGAGATGATGTTTATTCCCATAACCTTCAACTGCTGCAAATAATGATGCTCCATTAATATCATGATGCATCAGATAGCGCAAAATATATTCATGCATTGGTTCGTTATTATATACGTCACCTTCATCAAGAAAAATTTGTACTTCAATCATATAGCCTCTATTTCAAAATAAAAAACAAATTTTATATTTCTTTTTAAGCTAAAAATACTTAAAATCTATAACTTAAATTTACCGTTGGAGTAAGGTAATTTCTATTTCCTAAGTTATCATTATTCACTCTAATATTAACTGCCAATGATTTATTATATGTATTCGCACTCCATATTGCGTCAAAGATACTTAAAAAATGATTTGCAATTAGAACGAGGACCGCTGTGTTGCCTGTAGTATAATAGCTATTTGCAAGACCTCTGGCATGAGCATATAGCAACAATTGATTTGTTAAAATATGAAAATCAGTATCGTTAAAATTAGCAGTTGACCATCCATGGCTAAATTGAGGGTATTTACCGATGATTTCATAAAAGTCCTGAGTACCATATTCTGCTAGCTGATGAGAGTAACCTCCGCTTAAGTCGCTTTCCAACCGGTTTAATTCACTGCGGACAACCACACCATTGTATTGATTCCAGTTTGTATTAGAGTTAAACTTAGTCCAGTCGACACCCGGGAATACATTGTAGCTTGATGGATTAACATTTGGGTTAATATCAGCGGCATGTTGGAGCGACCAGGCTGCATATTTTGCAACGCTCCAATTTTGATTTGCATAATTTTGAAATGAAACAGTTTGATTGTTCCCTTTCCTGGCATAAATTAATGCAGTAGCTATTGAAGCAGCTTCGACCAATATAAAAATACCGCCTTTAAGATATTGATGGGAATAAATTTCTCCGGCACCCGGAAGAATGCCGGATAACACTCCAGCAATTAAAGGAGACCTCCTTTGGTTTGTTTCAAGAGAAACATTGACAATATTACTTTTATATAACCTAGTATAATTCAAATTTGAATCAAAATTCAATTCACCGCTTAGCCTATTATTATCCAGGCTTTGAGCTTTA
>JAJXTM010000345.1 GCA_021783875.1 Bacteroidota bacterium | reverse complement strand
GTGGGACGGCGAAATCTGGATTCGTTCTGTCAGCGAAATGTTAAAAACTACCTTAATTGCAATTCAGAAAAATAAACCTGTAAGCAACTTTGAACTTAGTCAGAACTATCCGAATCCTTTTAACCCAAGTACGAATATTAACTTTTCTGTCCCGTATAAAAGTACTGTTACTTTAAAAGTCTATGATGCTCTGGGAAGATTAGTCTCAAATTTAATTAACGGAGAAGTAAGAGCCGGCGGTAATTATAAAGTATCTTTTAATGCTGATAAACTTGCAAGCGGTATTTATTTCTATCAATTAGTCGCACTTGCTCCGACCGGTGATAATTTTGTATCGATTAAAAAAATGATTCTTCTTAAATAATTTGATTTTTTCTTGTAAAAATTAGTTCACTCTCATATGTTAGTTGGTTAGATATAGAGCCGCCCTTGCGGCTCTATTTTTTTTTCTTTGATTATATATTCTATTAAAGAATCTTTACTTTTTTTACTTTCTGTTTGATTTTCTAAACATAAATTGATAATTTCACATTAGAGAAAATAACAGGTTATTTAAAAAATGTCGCCATCCATTTTCGCACATCAGAAAACTTTACAAAATGAAGGCTAATTATTTAATTATAATTCACACGTCAAACCAAACATTTCATCTAATTAAGGAGAAGTTCAATGGGTTGGTTTAGTAAATTCATAAATTCTTCAATCGGTAAAAAATTTATTATGTCTTTTACCGGAATCCTTCTTATAATATTTTTAATAATTCATTTACTCGGCAATTTATCCTTATTTGCCGGTGAGAATGCTTTTAATAATTATGCGGGAACATTGGAGAAATTCAAACCTCTGGTCAGAGTTATCGAAGTTTTACTTACAATTATTTTTGTGCTGCATATTTATAATGCGGTTTACCTATGGTGGACTAATCGAATTGCTAAATCAAAATTATATGCGGTCAATGCTCGCTCTAAAGAAACGAATATATTTGCCAGAACTACTATTCAATCAGGAAGCATAATATTTATTTTTCTTGTAATTCATCTCAAAACTTTTTGGTATGCTTCAAACTTTTCCGCCGCCGATGTAAATCTCTATAAATTAGTGACTGGTTGGTTTGCAAATCCTGTCTATTCATATTTTTATATTTTTGCAATGATTCTGCTTGGTTTTCACCTCAACCATGGTTTTCAAAGTGCTTTTCAGACTTTTGGGTGGAATCATAAAAAATATTTTCGCCTTATTCAAACTATCGGAACAGTTTATTCAATATTAATGGCTGTTCTGTTCGCAACTATTCCGGTTTACTTTTTATTTTTCCACGGAGGACATTGATGTCTAACTTAGATTCAAAAATACCGGCTGGTCCAATTCAAGAAAAGTGGACAAATCATAAATTCAATATAAAATTAGTTAACCCTTCAAATAAAAGAAAATATGACATTATAGTTGTAGGCACCGGTCTAGCAGGTGCCTCTGCAGCTGCTTCTCTTGGTGAACTTGGATATAATGTAAAAGCATTTTCATTTCACGATAGCCCCCGAAGAGCTCATAGTATTGCCGCTCAGGGCGGAATTAATGCAGCAAAAAATTATCCTAATGACGGCGATTCAGTTTTTAGATTATTCTATGATACTGTTAAAGGCGGTGATTTCCGTGCCCGCGAAGCAAATGTGTACCGTCTAGCCGAAGTTAGCGGAAATATTATAGATCAATGCGTCGCTCAAGGAGTCCCTTTTGCTAGAGAATATGGCGGACTATTGGATAATCGTTCGTTTGGCGGAGCTCAAGTTTCCAGAACTTTCTATGCCCGCGGACAAACCGGACAGCAGCTGCTTTTAGGCGCTTATAGCGCTTTAAGCAGACAGATTCATAATGGCACTGTTAAAATGTTTAACAGAAGGGAAATGCTTGACTTGGTTATAATTGACGGACAGGCTAGAGGAATTATTGTCCGGAATCTGCTTTCCGGAGAGATTGAAAAATATTCCGCTAACGCTGTTGTCCTGGCTACCGGAGGTTACTCAAATGTGTTTTACCTTTCAACTAATGCAATGAATAGCAATGCCACTGCTATTTGGCGTGCTCATAAAAAAGGTGCTTATTTCGCAAATCCATGCTATACTCAAATTCACCCTACTTGCCTGCCTCTGCACGGAGAAAGCCAGTCAAAACTAACCTTAATGAGCGAAAGTTTAAGAAATGACGGCAGAGTATGGGTATCTAAAAAAGCCGGCGACTTACGCCCCTCAAATCAGATTCCTGAGGATGAACGGGATTATTATCTCGAAAGAAAATACCCTTCTTTCGGAAATCTTACTCCGAGAGATATCGCCTCAAGAAATGCAAAAGAAGTTTGCGATGAAGGTCGGGGTGTTAACGGCACTGAATCCGTTTATCTGGATTTTGCCGACTCTATTCAGCGATTAGGTAAAAAAAGTATTGAAGAAAAATATGGCAATCTGTTTGAAATATATCAGACTATAACTGGAGAAGATCCCTATTCGTCACCAATGAAAATTTATCCCGCTCCGCATTATACTATGGGCGGTCTGTGGGTCGATTATAATTTGATGAGTACCGTTCAGGGACTATTCGTTTTAGGTGAAGCAAATTTCTCGGATCACGGAGCCAATAGACTCGGAGCTAGTGCATTAATGCAGGGATTGGCTGACGGTTATTTCGTAATTCCTTATACAATCGGTAATTATTTAGCGACTTCTAAGTTTTCAAAGGTCTCTGTCGATAATGATTCATTTAAAAAAGATGCCGCTGGGGTTGAAGATCGTGTAAAGAAATTACTTTCTATCAAAGGAAATAAAACTGTTGATGAGTTCCATAAAAAATTAGGAAAATTAATGTGGAACA
>JAJXTM010000344.1 GCA_021783875.1 Bacteroidota bacterium | reverse complement strand
ACTCCGGCAAGGAAAATTAATTGACAGATCAAGTATTAGTAATGACCTCATCAAGGTAACAGGCTCCCTTAGCGGATATCATCCCGGAACAATTTTATTAGCTAATGATCATAAAACATTAATCTTCACCCCTGCTGCTTATTTCCTGGCTAATGAAAATATTTCTGTAACTTTTAATGGCGGACTAAGAACTCAAAATGGAAATGTAATCGGCGGATTTAATTATTCATTTCGTACATGCAATAGTAGTGTATATACATATCCTGAAATATCCACAAATAAAATTATTCAAAATAAAATTAAACCCCATGCTTTATCTTCTGTCTTTGATAGTACTATACCTCCTGACCTGACTCCGTACATTCTAAACCAATCTGTCAATCCTTCACCCGGATATGTGTTCCTATGTCCTCCTCCTTACTTACTCATAGTCGATAATCAAGGCACTCCTGTGTTCTATCGTAATGTAGAAGGTACAATATATGATTTTGATCTTCAGCCAAACGGCTTTCTTACTTACTTTATTTACCCTGTTAATTGTTATGGATTAGATAGCTCTTTAAATTTAGTTAGTACATATAATACTACCGGTGGTTTTAGTCCTGATGTGCATGAATTGAAGGTCTTACCTAATGGCAATTATTATATTTTCGGGAAACGAAATGTTACAATGGACTTGAGCAAGTACGGAGGTATTACGAATGCAGATATAATTGACGGAGATCTTGAAGAATTCGATTCTACCGGAAATCTTATCTTCGAATGGGATGCGTTAGCCCATTATAAAATTACTGATGTCGATGGAAATGATCCAAATACTGATCTAACTCAAGGAACTATAGATTTTTCTCACTTTAATTCATTTACTACGGATACTGACGGTTGCCTTTTAATATCAGCAAGAGATCTGGATGAAATTACAAAGGTTGATCCAAATACCGGAAATATCCTTTGGCGGTTGGGCGGAAAAAATAATCAGTTCACTTTTATAAATGATAATATCGGATTTTCCCGCCAACATGATGTCAGACGTTTTTCCAATGGTGACTTAAGCCTCTTTGATAACGGAACTTTCGAATCCCCTCAAATTTCAAGCGCTGTTGAATATAAACTTGATGAAATAAATAAAACTGCTACATTGGTCAGGAGAATTTATCATGACGGGATTTTTACTGACACTGAGGGTTCTGTCGAAGAACTTCCTAATGGAAATAGATTTATTTCCTGGGGGCATAATTGGAATCCCGCTGTTGATGAAATCAGTGCTAATGATTCAATCACTTTTGAATTAAGTTATTTAGAGTATGTCGATACTTATCGGTCATTCAAATATAATTGGCAAACTAATTTATTTACGACTAATGTTGACACTCTAAACTTTGGTAATATTCCGGCAGATAGCTCTTCTTCAAAAACCTTTACAGTTTATAATCCGCATAATACTCCGGTTACTATAAATCAATTATATTGTCCGGACTATTCGTTTACTTCTCCGTCTAATTTCCCGTTTACAATTCAGCCGTATGATTCAATTTCAATTACTGTTGTCTTTAACCCGATTGACCAAAATTCACATCTATCTTCATTTAATATTAGAAATATAAGTTATTATTCCGGATCTCAACAAATGATTGCTCGTCAGGTAGTTCTCATTGGCTCATCTAATAACACAACTTTGATTAACAGAAACGATATTTTGCCCGGACAATTTTTATTAGGACAAAATTATCCTAATCCGTTTAATCCATCAACAACAATTAGCTACTCAATTCCTAAGTCAGGGTTTGTTTCAATAACTGTTTTTGATGTGTTGGGAAGAAAAGTTGAAACTTTAGTAAATGAAGAAAAATTACCCGGAAACTATAAGACAATATTTAACTCAGATAATTTAGCTAGTGGAGTATACTTTTATAAACTTGAATCTGGTGATTTTATCTCTATCAAAAAAATGCTGCTTATAAAATAGCGGTATCTGTCGCAAATATAATTTAACGATTAAAGGGTTTATTAAAATAATTTCTGTGTACTTTTTGTAATTTGGTTTGAACATAAATATTTTTTAGGTTAATTTTCTGATATTCATAATTTTGGGAATCAATCTGAAAAAATTTTTACTTTTTGTTTTGCTAGGGATTTCACTTTTTTATTTCAATTCTTGCAGTAATCAAAAAGATTATGGAAGTAAAAAAGTTCACACTGTTCGCCATAAAGATATAAAACATAATTATCCTTCAACAAATGCTGATATCTCTGCCTTTCAAGCACCTGATTTTTCAACAATTAGAAGTATCTCAATTATTTCACCGACAAAATCATTCGTGGTTACACCAAAGTCTATCTATTTCTTGAACGGCAAAAAATTCAATCTGATTTATAGCTTAAAAAGTAATGTCGAATTTTGGAAAGTAAGCTGCAACGATAAATTTATTGCTTTTTCAGTCATTCATCCTTTCTTTGTTGACTTTCTCCTTCCTAATTTAACATTGCTAAATCTTACTAAAGAGGGAAATTCCTATCGCATAGCTAAAGTTTTGAAATGTAATATACCGTTTTCAAATATGATAAATAGTATTAACTTTCTTGACACTAATAAACTTATATTAACAGGTTTTTCAGAGTATGGAATATTTGATTTAGATGCTTTTGAGAAAACCCGAAATATCTTAAAATCATTCAAACATTATTCTCTTAACCCCCCGACTCCGATTCAATTTATTAATAATAACTTTTCTCTTAATAAAAATATCATTTCTTATTTCGGCGGAGATATGATATTCTACTGCAATATAAAAGATAAGTCTCCCAAATTAAAAATGCTTATTAAAGCTAATCAGCTCTTGGGTATTCATAATAATTATAATCAAATCAAGAATATTTGTCTGACTGATA
>JAJXTM010000343.1 GCA_021783875.1 Bacteroidota bacterium | reverse complement strand
ATGATTTGCTTTTTCTAAAGCAGATAATTTTTTCTCAACCTTTGGGTCTTTATCAATGGAAGTATAGATATAAACAAATTGCCTATCGTTATTATAAACTTCCGGGTTTCCGAGTATTTCACTTTCAACAGGAATTATTCCCACTCCTTCTTTCCCGGTACTTTCAGCGATCAACTGCTCAACCCAATATCCGAATGAATATATTGATTTTGAAAGTACAAAAGTAACTTTATCTCTTCCCTGCTTTTGATTGACTCCCATAAAAGAACCAATAGTTATTGCAGGATTTGAATCGGATGGAATATAAGGAGCGCAGCTTAGCTGCAGTTGAATTGCATGATGAAGCATGGTTTTAATATCAATTCCGATTAAAGCCATCGGAACCAAACCGAAATATGAAAGTGCAGAATATCTTCCTCCGAAATCTTCAGGATTCTCAAATATGCGCCTAAAATTCTTTTCCTTAGCTTCTTCAACTAATCTTGAACCCGGATCTGTAATTGTAATAAAGTGTTCGCCTGCTTTTTCACCGTCTAATGATTTAACTTTATCATAATAATATTTGTAAAAACTATCAGTTTCAGTTGTTGTACCGGACTTACTTGATACAACAAATAATGTTTTTTTAAGATCTATTTTATCTTCAATGTCTTTTATTGCAGCCGGATCTGTGTTATCAAGAACAAACAGAATTGGGAAGCCTTTTTTTGATCCAAAGGTCTCTCTGGCAACCTCAGGACATAAGCTGCTTCCGCCCATACCCAGAAGTACAACAAATTTATATTTAGCAATTCTGATCTCTTTAGCAAAATTAATTAGCTCATCAGCTTTAGTAAAGAAAAACTCCATACTATCCAGCCAGCCCATTCGAATTTTAATTTCGTTAACTTGATCCGGATCGAATTTCCATAGATGCGCATCATGTGCAAAAACCCGTCTGGTAAATTGTTTTTCGTCCAAAGATTTAAGAATTGAACCTGCCTGACTTTTTGATGAGGCAAAGTTCAGCTTTTGAATTCCAATGTTAGCGCCAAGAATCTTTTTTCTTTTTTCATTAAGATCTTTCATTAGCTTATCGTAAGCTTCATTAAATTTTTGAATACCCTCGTTCGTCAGCTGAGTTGTTATAAAGTCAAGATCTATACCAACCTTTTCCAGATCACTAAATATTTTTTCCGCGCCATGAATATCTTTTCCGATAGAATTTTCTTCGATTTTTCCGTGGTCGGCAAAAGCAGTAATGGTTTCATCCGGCAGCGTATTTACAGTATCTTTCCCTATTAGCGGTTCAACATATTTAACATCGTTATAAAGCGGATCCTTTGTACTAGTGCTTGCCCAAAGTGGTCTTTGAACCCGGGCACCTTTACTCACGAGAGTATTCCAGCTGTCTCCGCTGAAGATTTTTAAAAAACTTTGATAAGCTAATTTTGCACTAGCTATGGCTGTCTTTCCCAAAAGGTCTTCCGGACGTTGCAGATTATTTTGATCCTTTTCGGGTATCATTAGCTGAGCAAGAAGTTGGTCTGTCAGTACATCAATCCGGCTTAAAAAGAAACTTGCCACCGATGTAATTTGATCGATCGGTTTTCCCTCAGCAGCTCTTCTTTCAAGAGCTTTGAAATATGCTTTTGCAACAGCTTCATAGCTTTGAATTGAAAACAACAAAGTCACATTGATGCTTATTCCTTCATACAGCATTTGTTCGATAGCCGGAATACCTGCTTCGGTTCCGGGAATCTTGACTAAACAATTTGGACGATTAACCTTTTTATATAACCTCCTTGCCTCTATCATTGTACCTTCGGTATCATTAGCTAAATAAGGAGACACTTCTATACTTACGTATCCGTCTAATCCATTCGATGAATCAAATACAGTCCGTAAAATATCGCAGGCATCCTGCACATCCTTTACGGTCAATTCCTCATAAATTTCAGCAGCAGATTTTTTTTGATGAACAAGTTTGTTTATTTGTTCGTCATAGTCGTTACTGCTAGTAATTGCTTTGTTAAATATACTTGGGTTTGAAGTTATACCTCTTAATCCCTCTTTGGTAACTCTCTTTTTCAACTCTCCTTTTTTAATTTTTTCTCTGGTTAGGTTGTCTAGCCAATAACTTTGACCGTAATTAATTAAATTTAATAAACTATTCATTTTTTCTCCTTGGATTACTTATTCCGAACATTTAATTCTGTGATATTAAAAAATATATTTACAAAAATTTCTATTTTAAATTTACCAAAAGTTAACTATCAATTGATTAATAATTTGTCCTCTATATCAATTTTTTCGATTTCATTATGCTAATATGTCAATAAAAAGCGGAGATTGCTTTGTTTGCAATAATATTTCCTATACTTAATGATGCAGTTGCAGCCGGAGACGGTGCATTTAACACATGAATCATTTTTTCAGCCTCAATTATTCTAAAATCATCGACAAGTTTTCCGTTTGATTCCAGAGCTTGAGCCCTAACACCGGCACCTTCCGCATAAACGTCCTCATATTCAATTTCGGGAACTAATTTTTGTAAAGATTCAACAAAAAGTCTTTTACTAAACGATCTTCTAAATTCCGTAAATCCCATTTTATAATGCTGCCGAGCCATTTTCCAAAATCCTTGGTAAGTAATCATTCCGGCAACATCTCGGAATGAAAAATCTTTATTTGTATATCCCTCTCTTTTAAATGCTAGTACTGCATTAGGACCCGCTTCAATCCCTCCGCCGATCATTTTCGTAAAATGAACTCCAAGGAACGGGAATCTTGGGTCAGGAACAGGATAAATTAAATTATTTACAAGATATTCCTTTTCTTTTTTCAATTTATAATATTCTCCACGAAACGGGATTATTTGTAATTTTGGATCTACACCGCAAATCTTTGCAATTCTATCT
>JAJXTM010000051.1 GCA_021783875.1 Bacteroidota bacterium | reverse complement strand
ATCAATAAGATTAATTTCACCGATTAACTTCATATCATAAAATAATCCTGTATCTCCAGTATGATAAATATTTTTTCCGTCTATGGATAAAATTACACCAGCAGCTTCTCCGCCATAAATTCCGTCAGGAGTAACAGAGCCATGATGAGCAATTGTAAATTTTACTTTGCCAAAATCAAATTTATGGGCTCCGCCAATATGCATATTATGCACCTTTATTCCCTTTGATTGCAAGTAATTAGCGAGTTCATTAACACAAATTATTGTTGAATCACAGTGTTGTGCAATTTTAATTGTATCACCGATATGGTCCCCGTGAGCATGCGTAAGAATTATATAATCTGCAAAAACACTATCAGATTTTACAGGTGATACAGGATTACCGTCAAAAAAAGGATCAATCAAAATAATTTTATTATTATTTGCAGTTATTTGAAATGCAGAGTGTGAAAAATATTTAAGTTTCATATTACGCCTATTAAATAATTTTTTTAAAATCTTTTAAATATTTACTGTGTAAAAATTCCATCAAGGTTAATTTTAAGTTTTCAAAAATGTTTTTTCTTTTATTCTCAATTTCAATTTTCAAATGTTTAAATTTCGTTATGCTGCCTATATATTTAATGATATTAGCAATTAGGACATCAAGATCTCTCAATTCGCCTGTCAAGTCCTGTATCTTTTCAATTGCATGATAGAAAACCAAATATTTTTCAGCATCAAAGCATATGGAAAAACTTTCAAGATTATATCTTAAGCGTCTAAGGGAAATTCTTACTCTATGCAGATTTTCCGGAGAATTCTCCATAAAATATTTTTTAATATCAGCGATGACATTATTTAAGCGAAGTTTAATTATAATATTTGCTGCCTCATTTAATGAAGAATGAGTAGAAATGCCATTTATTTTCCATTTTTTAGACATATTATTTAGTTATAACTTTAATAAAGCCTTTGATGGCCTGGAAAGATTTCATTTTACTTTTTTCATTGTTATAAATAGTCGGAACATATACAAAAGATATTTTCAAATTCTTATTTGCTGCATTAAGAAGAATCTCGCTTTCAGCTTCAAAACCATCAAATGTAGGAAGAATTGATTCCAAAACACTTGTTTTGTAAGCTCTAAAGCCGCATTGGCTATCAATAATTTTTGTTTTAGTTTTTATACTTAATAATAATGAGGTCAACTTATTGCTCAATATCCTTTGGATTGGCATTCTATTCAATTTATTTAATCTATTTCCAATAACTATATCAGAGTTATCGAGCTCTTTAAGCAGACTTGGAATATATTCAGGTTTGTGCTGATAATCGGCGTCAAGGGTAACAGTATAGCCATAACCGGATTTTATGCTTTCTAAGAAGCCCAAATTCAGCGCAAATCCTTTCCCTTTGTTTTTAGGATAAGAAATAAATTGTATTTCTTGGCTTTCAGGAATTAGTGCGGCTGAGTTATCTGTTGAACCATCATTTATAGCTATGATTTTATCTACAAACGGAAGGGTATCATTTATAATTCCTGGAAGATGTTCGATTTCATTATAGAATGGTATAATAGCACAAATTTTATTTTGGTTTAAAGAATTGTTCAATTATTCTTCTCCATCCTCTTGATGTAGGTATTTTAAATGCTTTTGACAATTTATTTTTTAAAGTTTCTTTTGACAATCCTTTATAAAGCTGTCCGTCTTCAGCAATCGAGATTCCGCCGGTTTCTTCAGAAACTATTATGCTGACAACATCTGCCTGTTCAGAAATTCCTAAACCGGCCCGATGACGCATACCGAGATTTTCACCTTTAATTTGAGTTATCGGAGAAAGAGGCAACGTACATCTTGAAGCTTCAATTATGTTCCCGTTGATAATTACTGCGCCATCATGCATGGGTGAGCGTGGGAAAAATATAGTTTCTAATAATGAAGCGCTTAGCTGTGCATTCATTATTTCACCTGTCTCTGCATAACCCCGAATTCCAGTAGATTTGACTATAACCATTAATGCCCCGTGTTGGCGCTGAGAAAGTTCAAATGCGGCATCTGCTATTATTGATGCTGATTCTGCAGAATCTGATTTTGCAAATAATTTAAAAAAGGGATTCCTTGCAACAATAACAAGTAATTTCCTAATTTCGGGTTGAAATAAAATTACAAATGCTATAACCCAAATATCTGTAACTAATCTAAGCAGCCAGTTTAGAACCTTTAGATTAATTGCCTGTGATATGAATGAAAGGAAAAGAATAACCATTAAACCGACAAAGATCTGTGCAGCTATTGTTTGTCTAAGCAATGAATATAGTTTATAAACTATAAAAGTGACAATAAAGATATCAATTAAATCAGTAAATGATACACTTAAAAATCCTATTTTAAATAGATCAAACATAATTTAATTTAAAAAGTTCATTATTTTATTCACCTGAATGCCATTTTCTGTATTATGAGTTCTTATAACTTTAGCACCATTTTTAATTGCAACGGATTCAACAATGGATGTTGCAGTATCTCTAGAATTTACATCTGCATTTATTATATTCCCTAAAAAGGATTTACGAGATACACCGATTAAAATTGGTTTTCCAATGCACTTTAAATCTTCTAGTCTATTAATTAAGTCTTTATTATCGTTAAATCTTTTACCGAATCCTATGCCAGGATCAATAAATATTTTTTCGACGCCTTTGCTTTTTGCCAACATTACTTTATTCGATAAAAAATCATACACTTCTTCAACTACATCGTCATAAACTGGATTTATCTGCATATTTTTAGGGATGCCTTTTATATGCATAATAACGAGAGCAGCATCATACTTCTTAATAATCTCAAGAATGGAAGGTTCAAATGTTAAACCGCTTATATCGTTTATAATTTTTGCTCCTACTTCAAGGGATTTTTCAGCAACTATTTCTTTTGTAGTATCAATCGAAATAATGGCATCCTTTCTAAGGGCTAATATTTTTTCTATTACGGGAATTAACCTGTTCAATTCATCTTCTGATGAAACAGGATCCGAACCAGGACGAGTTGATTCGGCTCCTATATCGATTATATGGGCTCCGCCGTCTAACATTTCAATTGCATGATGTACAGCATCTTCTTCTTTAAAGTACAAACCTCCGTCAGAAAATGAATCATGAGTAACATTCAAAATACCCATCAAATAAAGATATTGAAAATCAAATTCTCTATTTCCGATCGTATATTTTATATAGTTATAATTTTCATAATTATTAATTAAGTTTAATATTTTTTGACTTAAGTCTCCTATCTCTTTTGATAAAATTCTCTTTGCCAATTTTTTAAGATAATTTAGTGTTCCTATCAATAATATATTAACTTCATCGTTTATCAAATTTGAAGTAAAGTAAAAATTTTCTCCCGAATAAGTAATATCTTTTACTTTATCAGATAGTATCAATGAGATATGTCTAATTTCAATTGCGAATATACCAGGCTGAAATTCCTCTTTATAAATATTATATTTGTTGCAAAACTTATTAAAGACATTATTTGACGATAAATTAACTAACTGGATTTCCATTTGTAAATTTTACAATCTAGTGAAATAAATATTATTCAATTTATTTTGTGTCAGCAGAGTTGATAATATTTTTTAGTTCAATACAGGCAGCCGAAATGTTATTATTTTTGAAAATTGAAGAACCTGCAACAAATACATCGACGCCTGAATTCATTGAAGGTACTGCTGTTTTATTATCAATTCCGCCATCAATTTCAATTAAAAAATTTGCATTTAGATTTTGTCTTAATAAAACTGTATCCCTGACCTTTTTTAAGGAGTTTTGTATAAATGATTGCCCACCAAATCCTGGATTTACTGACATTATTAAAATAAGGTCAACAATTTCAGCAACATCTTTTAGCATTTCTATTGGTGTTGAGGGATTTATTGCTACACCGGCTTTAGCTCCTAATTCTTTAATTTTTATTATTGTTCGGTTAAGATGGATGACTGCTTCTTGATGAACAGTAATGCAATTAGCTCCGGCATTAACAAAATCTTCAATGTAATAATCAGCATTCTCAATCATTAGATGAACATCTAATGGCAATTTCGTAGAATTTCTAACAGCTTTGATAATAATAGGGCCGAAAGTAAGATTGGGGACAAAATGTCCGTCCATTACATCACAATGAATCCAATCTGCGCCTCCTAATTCAGCCATCTTAATTTGCTGTGATAAATTTGATAAATCAGCAGCTAATATTGAGGGAGCTAATAATGCCATATCATTTTCCTTTTAATGAACTTCATTTGGATTAATCGATTTTGTTATAAATAAATCAACATTTGAACCTTTAACAGCTTTATTACCAGCACTTGGATATTGATCCAAAACAGTATTAGGGAGCAATGATTCCGAAGCCTGATAGTTTATTTTTCCGACTTTCAATAAACTGTCAGCTAAAATCTTTTCTGCATCCATAAAAGACTTACCTATAAGATTAGGAATTGAAATTCCACTACTAATTTGACCAATACTTATAGAAATGCCCACATAATCTCCTTTCTTGAGAGGTGTACCAGGAGAATATTGTTGGCTAATTATCATATCTTCCGGATTATTTGATGATATTGAGTCAACTTTTCCAAGATTCAATCCGATTCTTTCCAAAGAAAACATAGCATCTCGAATAGATTTTCCAGTCAAAATAGGAACAGGTACCGAAGGTTCACCTCCACTTATGAATAGATAAATACGTCTGCCAACCTTAACAGTATCGCCTGCATTTGGCCGCTGGTAAATTACACTGCCGCGAGGATACTTTTCATCGTAGGTAGTATCCCCTAAAATTGGAGATAAGTCGGCGTCCTTTAAGATGTTTTCCGCGTCACTAGCTTTCAGCCCTACAACTTTAGGAACCGGTTTTTCAGGTGAATTGACGTACCAAGGCATGACAACATAATTCATTATTAATATGAATCCTATTAAGCCAGCGAAATAGTAAACAATCTTTTTTATACGGGGGTTTTTTAGGTTATTTTTCATTATGTCAAATATATCAAATCAAGATTTTTTTTACAACATTAGTTATTTTATCCGAATTATTTCTTAGTTTAAGTTTATAAATTATTTTTTTACTTTTTTTGAAGGGACGAATATGAAATATAGAGTAATTTATTATTCATTTATATTATTATTCCTTTTTGTTTATCAGGGATTTGCTCAAGATAGTCTCAAGAAAGAAATTTCCAAAGATAGGCATACTTTTACTATGCTTTATGAAACAGGTGCAACTTCAGTGAAAAACCAGGCTAACACTGGTACATGCTGGGATTTTGCAACACAATCATTTCTTGAAAGCGAATTAATGCGAATTGGTAAAGGTAAGTATAATTTATCAGAAATGTTTAATGTTCGATATACTTACCCTTTAAAAGCTGAACGATATGTAAGGTATCACGGCAAATATCAATTCGGTGAAGGAGGTCAGGCGCATGATGTTTTAATGATTCTTGATAAATATGGCGCTGTTCCAGATTCAATATACCCAGGCCTTGAACCAGGGGATTCTCTTTATGACAATACTGAAATGGATGCGGTTCTTAAAGCTGTTCTTCAAACAATCGTTCAACGGAATAAAATAACACCGCACTATGAAGATATAGTTAATGCAATATGTGACATATACCTAGGCAAGGTGCCTGAAAAATTTGAATATAAGGGAAAAGAATATACTCCTAAAACTTTTGGAGAAAGTCTCGGGATTAATACTAGCGATTATGTTGAAATTACTTCTTTTACTCATCATTCGTTTTACAAAAAATTTATCCTTGAAGTTCCAGATAATTGGGCTGAAGGAGAATATTATAATGTGCCCTTAGATCAGTTAATTGAGATTATGAATAATGCAATAAAAAATGGCTTTTCTATTGCTTGGGACGGTGCAGTCGGAAAAAATAATTTTTACAGAAAATTAGGCTATGCAATTGCTCCTCTTGTTGGTGACACTTCCCAAACAGGTCCCGAGAAAGAACAGGATGTAACACAACAAATTAGACAAAAAGCATTTGATAATTATACTACAACAGATGATCATTTAATGCACATTACCGGTATGGCCAAAGATCAGACTGGTTCTATATTTTATTATACAAAAAATTCTTGGGGTACGAAAGATAAGAAATATGACGGATATTGGTATTTATCAGTACCATTTGTGAAATTAAGAACTATTGCCATACTTGTTAATAAAAATGCGATTCCAAAAAATATACGCGAAAAGTTGGGCATCTAAATAATTTGGAATTCTTTCAATTGACACACTTCATTTACAAAGGTTTTCTTAATTACGAGATATTATTATTGAAATCAGAAAAGAATGATGCTTCATAAATTAAATTCTTCAAAAAAGAGAGTAATATTTAATGCTGTTTTGAGGCATAATTTTTGATTTTGTGAGCGATTTATAAAAATGAGGAATTATGGGTTACCATAGTATTGTATTAGTAAAGCAAGTACCGGATACTGCTAATATTTCCGGTCAAGTCATGAAGGAAGACGGAACAGTAAATCGAGCTTTACTGCCTGCGATTTTTAACCATGAGGACCGTGTCGCTCTTGAGATAGCGCTCCAAATTCAGGACAATTTTGGAGGCACTGTAAGCGCTATTACTATGGGTCCACCCAGAGCTTCAGATGTATTGCGTGAATGTTTATTCATGGGTGCAGATAATGCCTATTTAATAAGCGACAGAAAATTTGCCGGTGCTGATACATTAGCTACTTCATATGTACTCTCTGAAGCAATTAAGAAAATTGGTAATTATGATTTTATTTTTGCCGGAAGGCAAGCAATTGATGGTGATACTGCACAAGTTGGTCCTCAAACAGCTGAAAAATTGGGAATTCCTCAAATAACATATGCTCAGGAAATTATTTCTTTAAAAGAAAATCACGCAGTAATTAAAAAGAAAATTGAAGGTGGGTATGAAATTCTTGAGACTGCCCTACCTTGCCTTATAACTGTTTTGAAAGATGCAGTTTTCCCACGTCCTTATAAAGCAAAGCGTGTAATGACTTATAAAAATGCCAAGACTTTAATCGAATTAGAAAAACTAACAGAAGGAAATTCACTACTTTATATAGACCAACTTAAATATGAATATATCTCAAAGCATATTTATATAAATACATTGACAATGGATGATCTAAAACTTGATTCCGAACGTTGCGGTGTAGCTGGGTCACCGACAAAAGTACACAAAATTGAATCTGTGGTTTTAAAAGGAAATAAGCATGAAAATATCGAACCGACTAAGCAAGGAATCGGCAATTTAATAGATAAATTAATGGAAGATCACATTTTTGGATAGAATATGATTAAAAGAAATAACGATGTATGGGTATTTATTGAGCAGCGAAATGATAGACCAGCTGATGTAAGCCTTGAGCTTCTTTCAAAAGGTAGAAAACTTGCAATTGAATTGAATAGTCAACTTAAAGCGGTGGTTATAGGCTATAATGTTGAAAATATAGCTGTAGAAACTTTTAATTACGGCGTTTCGGAAGTTTTAATAACTGATCACCCAGAATTAATTCATTATAAGACATTACCATATAGTAAAATTTTAAGTGAACTTGTTGAAAAATTTCGTCCCGGAGTAGTTTTATTCGGGGCAACAATTATTGGCAGGGATTTGGCTCCTCGTGTAGCTTCTTATAATAAATGCGGTTTAACGGCTGACTGCACAGACTTGCAGATTGCTGATGTAAAGTATCTCCGTAATGAATATAAAAATCTTTTACTTCAAATTCGTCCGGCTTTCGGTGGAAATATAATTGCAACAATTATTACTCCTGATGTGGATATTCAAATTGCAACTGTACGTGAGGGAGTAATGCGGCTGGAACCGCTAGTTTCATCAGTAAAAGGTAAAATAACAAATATAGCATATCATCCTTCTGAATTGGATAACATTGTTAAAATTATCGAACAACACAGAGAAGAAAATAGGGTTAATCTAAAAGGTTCTCCGATTATTGTCGCAGGCGGCTATGGCTTAGGTAATAAAGCTAACTTTAAACTTATACAAGAGCTAGCTGACACTATTGGCGGTGAAGTTGCTGGCAGCCGGGCTGCGGTTGATGCTGGATTTGTAACTCCCGATAGGCAAGTTGGTCAGACTGGGGTAACAGTTCGTCCAAAATTATATATTGCAGTTGGTATTTCGGGAGCAATTCAGCATAGAGCCGGAATGCAGGAGTCTAATAAAATCATTGCAATAAATAATGATCCGGAAGCTCCAATTTTCGGTATTGCACATTACGGAATTGTCGGCGATGCAGCACAAATTATTCCTACCTTCATAAATTTATTTAAGCAAAAATTGAGATAGATTATGCCAAACTTTTTCACAGAAAACTCAGATTTATTATATCAATTTGATCGTCTTGATTTGAAAGAAGTCGTGGAGCTTACCGAATCGGGATACAACCAATCAGAGAAATATTCTTTTGCTCCGGTCAATTATGAGGATGCAATTCAAAATTATAAAAAAATATTAGAAGTTGTCGGAGATATCTCTGGAAATTTTATTGCACCTCGTGCGGCTTCTGTCGATGAAATAGGCGCATCTTTTGAAAACGGTAAGGTCACTTATGCAAAAGGGACAAAAGAATCCATAGACTTATTATCAAAAGCTGAATTAATGGGAATGATACTTCCACGTGAATATGGAGGATTGAATTTCCCGACAACAATTTATATGATGGCTGTTGAAATGATTTCCAGGGCTGATGCATCATTAATGAATATTTTTGGATTGCAGGACATAGGAAAGACTATTGCGCAATTCGCTGATGATAATTTAAAGACTGAATATCTTCCCCATTTTGCTTCAGGCAAATTTACTGGTGCAATGGCATTGACAGAACCCGATGCTGGTTCGGATCTTCAAGCAGTAAAACTATCAGCATATCAGGATGAAAGCGGGAACTGGTTTCTAAGAGGAGTGAAAAGGTTCATTACTAACGGAAACGGAGATGTATTATTAGTCTTAGCCAGAACTGAACCAGGGACAAAGGATGCTCGAGGCTTGAGTATGTTTGCATGCTACGGAGACGAAACTGTCAAAGTTAGAAGAATTGAACATAAATTGGGAATTCACGGAAGTCCGACATGCGAACTTCAATTCAACGATACGCCGGCAAAACTTGTGGGACAAAGAAGATTCGGTTTGTTAAAATATGTTATTTATTTAATGAACCGTGCTCGTGTCGGAATAGGAGCTCAATCTTTAGGCATTTCGCAAGCTGCTTATGAAGAAGCTTTAAAATACGCAAAAGCTAGAGAACAGTTTGATAAACCGATTGTTCAACTCCCTGTTATTTCAAATATGTTAATTGAGATGAAGATTAATATTGAGGCTAGTCGATCTTTGTTTTATCAAACTTGTGTATGGTTAGATAAAAAAGAGAGATATGAAGATGAAGCCGATAAATTTAGATCTGAGAAAAAATCATTAGCAGAAATAAATGAAAAAATTAAGGAGGCCTCGAAGATTACTGCATTTTTAACGCCATTGACAAAACTACTTCTTTCAGAATCTGCTAATAAAATAACTTATGATGCCCTCCAGATCCACGGCGGGACAGGTTATATGAAAGAATTCAATATAGAAAGACTTTTCCGCGATGCAAGAATAACGAATATTTATGAAGGCACTTCGCAAATGCAGGTAGTTGCAGCTTCCGGAGGAGCCATTAATGATATTTTGGCTGATTATTTTAACGCATGGGATAAAAAAGAATATAAAGGGAACCTTTCATATTTGCTAGCACATATTCAGGAAATGCGAAATATTTATTATGATTGTCTTAAATATTTGAAAGATAAAAAAGATAAAAGTTTTCACGAAATTGCTTCAAAAGATATTGTTGAAATATATGGTAGTATTTATATAAGTTATTTATTACTTGCAGAAGCAGATACGGATAATCGAAAAATTTTTACTGCCAGGCGCTTTATATTAGATTCACTAGCAAAAGCATTAAAAAATCAAGAAACAATTAAGTTAGAACTTTACACTGATATACTTCATGCTGATACCATTTTAAAATAATAATGTATCTCAACAATAGAGAGGAAAAAACATGAGAAAAGAAAAGAAAATAGCATATCGTTTTTTTGATGATAATGAAGAAAAACATTATGTACTTTCCTCATTAAATCATAAAGAACTTGAACAATTAGTAGAGAAGTTCAAAGCAAAACGTGAAAAAGTAGTAGCAAAAGATTTCGTATCATATTTGAAACGGCATGATGAATTTGCTGAGGAAGTTATTTTGAAAGATTTTTACTTTTAGCTAAAAATTCTAATTTAATATATAAAGAGTTACATTATAATTACTAAATTCTTATAGGTAAGATAACCATAGGGATACCCTGCCTATAGAATTTCTTTTGGACAGCAAATACAATATAATTATGCAGCCAGTGAGTTAAAAAAGATTCCTCAGGAAAAACCAGCTGTCCTCCAAAATAAATTATATTCGGATACTTGAGGTTAATTTTAGGAACAATACTTTCAATTTCTTCTACTACATCGGTACCGACTCCGGTAAATGCTTCTGCAAAATATCCATGTTCATTCATATAATGAACATATTTATCAACATCTGATTTTATATAATTGTCTAAGTTTTCAATTTCCTGTATCCCCTTAAAATTTCCCGCATCAACACTTCCAACTTGTATAAAAATGAAGTTTTTATACGTATGCCCGAATAATCTAAAGATACTAAATAAAGTATGCAAACCGAGTCCATTAAACCCACTTATTAAAACAGCTGCTGTCTTTGCCTTTGGATCATATAATGGGACAACTTTTTGCGATGGGTTCTTATTATTTTCGTCAAGATTATAAATAGAAGCCTCAAATGAATCTACAATAGTATCAAGCTTTCTTACCATCTCATGTGTTTTATTATAATGGTTTTTAATAACCAGCGTAAACGAAACAAGTCCAGCAGTAATAAGAATAGTTACCCAACCGCCTTCGCTAAATTTAATAATTAATACAGAAAATAGGATAAAAAGTGTAAGGATTAAACCTATTCCATTAATTGCTAGCTTTCTTAACCACTTTTTCTCAGTTTTTCTTTCCTGCCACCAATGTTTAACCATTCCAAGCTGAGACAAGCTAAAAGTAATAAAAACATTAATTGAATACAGTACAATTAAAAAATCAACCGAACCATGAGATATTAGCATCATTATCAAAGATGCCCCACCCATTAAGATAATTCCGTTTTGTGTAACTAGTCTGTCACTAAGATTTGCAAATCGAGTCGGAAACCAACGATCAATTGCCATATTAGCCAATACTCTCGGACCATCAAGAAATCCTGTTTGAGCAGCAATAAAAAGCAAAATTGCTTCTGATAAAAGTGTTATTAAAACAAAATAATACGCAGTATTTTTTCCCCAATTACTAGTCATATTTTCGAAGAATATTGCATTTAAGGTCTTTCCTTCCTGCGGCTGAACTTTAAACAAAAGATATGCAATCATAAGTCCAACAACTGTTATAGAAAGTGAAAATGCCATATAGTGCATGGTCTTCTTCGCAGTTTTTACTCTAGGTTCCCGCAAAATTGGAAGCCCATTACTAACAGCTTCTATTCCGGTAAAAGTACCTGCTCCCATACTATAAGCGCGCATTACTAAAAATAAAACACCAAAAGTCCCGAGAGTATTAAAAGAGCGACTTAATTCTTGTCCCGTTGATTGGTAAACTTGCTGAAATTGCATAGCATGGGTAACTAAAGTATATGTTATTGCAAACAAATGAGTAAAGACAAAAAGTAAGAAAACCGGGACTAAAGGGATTACCGCTTCTTTAATACCTCTAATATTAAGTACTAATAATATTACAACTCCAATTATGGCAAATTCTAATTTATATGAGTAATATTTTGAGGGTAAAAAACTAAAAATAGCGTCAGCTCCGCTTGCAATAGATATAGTTATAGTCAAGACATAATCAATCAACAAGGCACTGCCAGAAATCATTCCAATTTTAGGTGATAATAATTTACTTGCCACCAAATAACCACCGCCTCCAGTGGGAAATAATTCAATAATGTGGGAATAACTAGCAGCAATAATGAAAATTGTAATTCCTGTACCTAAAGCTACAAATAGCCCTAAATAAGGATGTCCTTGAAGAGCTTTAAATGCTTCTGGTGGACCATAACAAGAAGATGAAAGTCCATCAGATCCTAACCCTACCCACGCTAGAAATGCAATTAAAGATAATTTATGAAATATTTTTTTATCATGCGGGTCTCTTGCACCCCCAATTATAATTTCTTTGATTTTCTTAAAACTTGATTCTTTATCCATTACCTTCTACAATTTTAATTACAAATTAAAAATAACAATTTTGATTTAAATATTTAGGTTTTAAGAATTAGATCGAAATTATATTTTATCTTAATTTACGGAAAAAAATTATAAAATTCATTTGGTGCCGGTGTCAACCCAGCTATAATAGGTGTATTCTAAGGTAATTTATACCTTATTTTTATCAATAAGTTTTTCGACATCAAGCAATATTAACAAGCGATCTTCTAATTTGCCTACACTAGTAATATAATCGGTATCAATTCCTGCAGTCATTTCCGGAGGAGGTTCAGTTATATTTTTATGAATTCTTAATACTTCGTTAACTTCGTCAACTATAAAGCCGACAGTTCTACCGCTTAAATCGATAACTATTACCCTAGTTTTGCCATTATTTTCTTTTGGTGGCAAGGATAATCTTTTTCTAAGATTTACTACAGGAATAACTCTGCCGCGGAGGTTTATTACTCCCTCAACATAGTCCGGAGAATTCGGTACCTTGGTAATATCCATAATCCTAATTATTTCCTGGACACGCAGAATATCTATACCGAATTCTTCCAAGTCTAGTTTAAATGTAACAAGTTGAAGTAAAATATTTCCTTCTTCACGTTTTAATAATTCTTGAGCATCAGTTTGCATTTGCACCTTTCAATTTTACGCATGAACGATTTTGCCATTTGATCTGACGGCTAAATGTGATTTTTCAAATCCTTTTTCATTAGAGA
>JAJXTM010000342.1 GCA_021783875.1 Bacteroidota bacterium | reverse complement strand
TTAGAAAAAAATAACATAGGATGGTGTTTCTGGCCTTACAAAAAATTGGATGCCGGAACCTGTATGGTATCCATTAATAAAACTCCGGAGTTTGATTCAGTTATTCAGTTTTCAGAAAAACATAGAGAAACTTTTGAAGAAATTAGAAAAAGCAGACCTTCAAAAGAAATTATTGAAAAAGCATTGAATGAGTATTTAAAAAATATTCAATTATATAATTGTAAAATTAATAAGGGCTATCTTAATGCATTGGGATTAAACCCCGATGTCAAAAAATAATTTAAAGGAGAATTATGCTAAAAAAAATACATTTTGTATATAATATAATACTCGTATTAATAATGATCTCAAATATTTCAGCACAAGAAAATATGCTGCCGTATCAAAATCCAAAACTTTCTGTTACTGAGCGAGTTGATGATTTATTATCACGAATGACTCTGGAGGAAAAAATTTCTCTATTGGGGGGGAAACAATTTGCTACAAAGCCTATAGCTAGATTAGGAATTCCTGAATTAAAAATGAGTGATGGACCGCTGGGTGTTCGCTGGGGGAATTCTTCAGCGTTTCCTTCCGGAATCTGTATGGCATCTACATGGGATACTTCTCTTATAGGTAAAATCGGGAAGTCAATTGGCGAAGAATTAAAAGGAAAGGGAAGAGATGTTATTTTAGGTCCGTGTGTTAATATAGCCAGAATTCCGCAGGGCGGAAGAAACTTCGAAAGTTTCGGCGAGGATCCTTACCTTACAACCAGGATTGCTGTCAGCTATATTGAAGGTGTTCAAAACGAAGGGGTTGCTGCTACTGTAAAACATTTTGCGGCTAATAATCAGGAACATCAAAGAATGTTTGTTAATGTTCAAATAGATCACCGCGCATTAAATGAAATCTATCTCCGTTCTTTTAAAGCCGCAGTGAAGGAAGCAAATGTTAAATGTATTATGGCTGCTTATAATAAAGTTGATGGTTCGTACTGCAGTGAAAATGAATATCTACTGAAAACAAAATTAAAAGATAAATGGGGATTTAAGGGACTGGCTATGTCCGATTGGGGCGCTGTCCATAGCTCTATTCCGACAATTAAGGGCGATTTGGATTTAGAAATGCCGGACGGAAAATATATGAATGATTCGACTGTCATTCCGGCTATTAAAGCCGGAATAGTGAGGGTATCTGATATCGATGACAAGGTAAAAAGAATTTTAAGAGTAATATTCGAGTTGGGCTTGTTTGAAAAACAAAATTTACCTGATGCGAAATTAATAAATACTAAAGAACATCGGCACATTGCCTTAAAAACAGCAAGGGAAGGTATCGTCCTCTTAAAAAATAATAATAACATTCTTCCAATCAATATAAACAATGTGAAATCAATTGCTGTTATCGGCTATGGCGCTGTTGAACCCCGCGTAGGCGGCGGCGGAAGTTCTCTAATTAATCCTATTTTTTCTATCAGTCCTCTGAAGGCACTCATAGAAAAAACAAATCATAAAATAAAAATTGGTTATGCCGAAGGCGTTCAACTTGACGGCGACGGTTCCTTCATTGACTCGTCATTTTTATATCTTCCCTCTAATCCTGAAGTACATGGTCTAGCTGCCGAATTTTTTGATAATAAAAATCTGGAAGGTAAAGCTATTCTTACAAGAGTTGATAAAACTCTGAATTTTAATTGGGGAAATGATGCGCCGTTCGCTGATTTTAGAAATGAGAATTATTCGGCTCGCTGGACTACTATATTAAAACCTGTTAAGACTGGTAATTATATCATTGATGTATCATCAGATGACGGCTCAAGACTTTTTATTAATGGTAAATTAGTTGTTGATGACTGGAGCGATCATGCCATAGAAGTTCATTCATATAAAATTAAACTGGAAGCCGGTAAATCCTATTTATTAAAATATGAATTTTATCAAAACGGAGGCGATGCAGTCGCTAAACTCGGTTGGAGACCGCCTAATGAAGACCTAATTAACGAAGCAGTTGCCCTTGCAAAAAAATCTGATGTTACTATAGTCTTTGCCGGAACCTCTCAATTTTTTGAATCTGAAGGGTTTGATCGTAAAGATTTAAATCTTCCGAATGACCAGGATAAATTAATTAATGCATTGGCTGTGGTTAATAAAAATGTTATTGTTGTTTTGAATTCAGGATCGCCTGTCATTATGAATAAATGGATAAATAAAGTTAGCGGAGTTATGGAAGCTTGGTTCTCCGGAGAAGAAGGCGGCAATGCCGTCGCTGACGTAATACTGGGAAATTATAATCCGTCAGGTAAACTACCGGTCACTTTTCCAAAACTATGGAAAGATTGTTCTGCTTATAAAACTTATAAAGTGCAGGATAGTGTAACAAATTATTCCGACGGAATATTTGTTGGCTACCGTTATTTTGATAAAAATAATATAGTACCTCTTTTTCCATTTGGATATGGCTTATCATATACACAATTTTCTTATAGTAATTTAATTATTGAATCTATCAATAATGGACAAAAATTTAAAATAAGTTTTCAGATTAAAAACACAGGTAAAGTAAAAGGGGCGGATGTTCCTCAGTTGTATCTTGGTATGTCTAAGTCAAAAGTTTCTCGTGCTGTCAAGGAATTAAAAGCATTCGATAAAGTTAGCCTTAAACCTCAGGAAATAAAAACTGTTGAATTCATTATTAATAAAAATGTTCTCGATTATTACAGCGACAAAGAAGAAAAGTGGGTTTTTGAGCCCGGGAAAGTTGATGTATTGATCGGAAATTCTTCAAAAGATATTAAGCTTAAAGGCGAATTAAATCTCAATTAGATTTTCTCTAATTAAAATAATTTTTATGTTAGCGGCTGTATTTCGGAAATTTCTTCAGTATGGCTGCTTTCTTTTTAAATATAATTTAGGAAAAGTTGATAAGATG
>JAJXTM010000050.1 GCA_021783875.1 Bacteroidota bacterium | reverse complement strand
GTCTTAGGGATAGTTTCTTCAAAAGCTCAAGGGCATTTAACAGCAGGTGCTAAGAAAGTAATTATTTCGGCTCCTGGCAAAGGCGATGTTAAAACAATAGTTCTGGGTGTAAACGATAAAGAATATGATTCTTCTAAACATAATATCATTTCTAATGCTTCGTGCACAACAAATTGTTTGGCACCTTTAGTTCATGTTATATTGAAAGAGGGAATAGGCATTGAAACCGGTTTGATGACTACTATTCATTCTTATACTGCTACTCAAAAAACTGTGGACGGGCCTTCTAAGAAAGATTGGAGAGGCGGTAGAGCTGCTGCAATAAATATTATCCCCTCAACTACCGGCGCTGCAAAAGCAGTCGGTGAAGTTTTACCGGCTGTTAAAGGAAAATTAACCGGTATGTCTTTCAGAGTTCCTACTGCAGATGTCTCAGTTGTTGATTTAACATTTAGGGCTACTCGTGATACCTCAATAAGTGAAATTGATACTCTCTTAAAAAAGGCATCCGAAACATACTTGGCGGGTATACTTGGTGTTTCTGATGAAGAAGTTGTTTCTTCTGATTTTATTCATGATGAACGTTCCTCTATATATGATTCTCTAGCTACGCTTCAGAATAATTTCAAGGACGAAAAGAGATTCTTTAAGATCGTTTCCTGGTATGACAATGAATGGGGTTATTCTAATCGTGTAGTTGATTTATTAGTCAAGATAACCCAGTAATTTTAAATATTACAAGGGCTGATCTTAAATGTATTTTCCTATTGATCAGCCCGTTTGTTTCCTTTGATAAAACAAATTGAAAAGGGTAATAAAATGAAAAAACTTTCTATTGATAATTTAGATTTAAAAAATAAAAGAGTTCTAGTTCGTGTTGATTTCAATGTCCCTCTGGATGAAAACTTAAAAATTACCGATGATAGAAGAATATCCTCTTCTTTGCCAACAATTAAGAAAATAATAGCCGACGGCGGTAAGGCAATCTTAATGAGCCATTTGGGAAGACCAAAAGGGAAATTCAATTTGAAATATAGTCTAAAACCTGCGGCTGAAAAATTAAGCGAACTTTTAGGAAAAGAAGTAAAACTCGCATCAGATTGTATCGGATCCGGAGTAAAAGATTTAGTAAATAAAATGAATTCCGGAGATGTCCTCCTTCTTGAAAATTTGAGATTTCATGAAGAGGAAGAAAAAAATGATCCTGAATTTTCCAAACAATTAGCTGAACTTGGCGATATTTATATAAATGATGCCTTCGGAAGTGCTCATAGAGCGCATGCTTCTACTGAGGGCGTAACTAAATATATTAAATTAAACGCCTCTGGATATTTAATGCAGAAGGAGCTTGATTATTTGGGAAGCGCTATTTCAAATCCAGTTCGTCCTTATTGTGCAATTTTAGGAGGCGCAAAAATATCAGGTAAGATTGATGTAATTCAAAATCTGTTGGATAAAGTTGATACTATGATTATAGGCGGGGGAATGGCTTATACTTTTTTCAAAGCTCAGGGTCTCGAAATCGGTATGTATCTATTGGAAGAAGAAAAACTACAGATGGCTAAAGAATTGCTCGATAAGATCAGTAAGTCAAAAGTTAATTTTCTTTTACCTGTAGATATTACAGTTTCTGATGAGTTTAAAAATGATTCTCCTTCGAGAGTAGTAAATATCAATGAAATACCTTCAGATAAAATGGGATTGGATATCGGTCCCAAGACTATTAAATTGTTTAGAGACGAATTGTTAAGTTCTAAAACAATAGTTTGGAACGGTCCGATGGGAGTTTTTGAAATGGATAACTTCGCAAAAGGCACCAATGCTATTGCTGAGGCTTTGGTTGAAGCCACTGAAAAAGGAGCAGTTACAATTGTTGGGGGAGGAGATTCGGCTGCAGCTATTTCAAAAGCTGGCTTAGATGATAAAGTATCACATGTGTCAACAGGGGGGGGCGCATCATTAGAATTTCTAGAAGGAAAAACTCTCCCCGGAGTAGTGGCACTAAGTGATATTAAGTAAAAATTTTGAAAATTAATAAGTAATTTAACTGTATTCAAGTAAGGAAAAGATGTGAGCGATAACTATTATAAGCCGAGAGGTTTTGGTGGATTCTCTTTATTTCCCCCAATGATAAAAAACCTGATTATTATTAATGTGGTTGTTTTCTTCTTCCAAATTGTTGGTAAGCAAATTGTTACTGATTCCGGATTTACTTTCTCTGATATTATAACAAAATATTTTGCATTAATTCCTTTTCAAGGAATTTCTTTTCCAGCAGGAATCGGAATGGTTAGTTCGTGGCATTTTTATCCATGGCAATTAATAACTTACCAATTCCTACATGGAGGTTTTTCTCACATATTTTTCAATATGTTTGCTTTATGGATGTTTGGAGTTGAGGTTGAGTACCTAATGGGTTCCAAAAAATTTATTTATTTTTATTTATTATGCGGGGTTGTGGCTGGTTTATTTCAATTATTTCTGCCCCCTATTTTTGGCGAAAGTCTTGCCCCGACCATAGGAGCCTCCGGTGCAATATTCGGAGTTCTTGTCGCATTTGCAATGTATTTCCCTGATCGTTATATATTCCTTTATTTTCTAATTCCAATCAAAGCGAAGTACTTAATTCCGCTTTTCATAATAATGGAATTAGTACTGATCGAGAGTCCAGGAGGAAATATTGCTCACCTAGCTCATTTAGGCGGCGCAATTGCGGGTTTTTTATACATTACTTTTGAAAAACGCAATTCAATTTCCCGAAATCCATTTAATAATTCCTCTTCCGGTAAAAATATCTTTGGCTCATTCGGAATATCTTCAAATCCTTTTAAAAGGAAAGATAATTCAGTTCAAGATGCTTATTTCCGAGAAGTTGATAATGATAAAAATCTTACCGTTACTCAAAAAGATATAGATGAAATACTAGATAAGATAAGCCAAACTGGATATCAGAATTTGACCGATAAGGAAAAAAGAATACTTTTTGAAGCTAGTAAAAAAATGAAATAAGCAATATGAAATACAACCGATTATTGTTTGCTGTTATTATTATTCAAACCCTTTTTATTACTTCTTGTTCGGATAAAAAGGTTCTACCCGAAGATAAATTTGTCAATATTTATTCAGAACTTATATTTGCTCAGGACACTTCAACTTCTTTATATGCTAAACAAAATTTTAAGGGAATAGTTCTTAAGCGTTTTAATGTAACGGAAAAAATGTATGATTCTACTGTAGCTTATTACAATTCAGATCCCCAAAAATGGTCTGGTTTTTTCGATAAAGTAACTAAGCATGTCGAGGATTTGCATAAACTAAAGAAGAATTAGATTTACTTTTTGAAACCGCAATTCTTATCATCGGATAGGAAATATCTTTGGGCAATTTACTCTTCAGTTCTTTTAAATCTATATAGCCTTTATCAATTTCACAAAGAATTAAATTCAATTGTCCTTCTTTATACAAATAACTTATGTCCAAATCAGGATTAAATTCAATTATTGATTCAATTTGCATTGATATTACTGCTTCCGATAGCTGACGCATTATTGAAATATCTTTGATAGAATACTTCTTTTGAACCAAATTCAATGTGGCTATAATATTATTAGGCATTTCTTTTTTTACTGGTTCTTTAGGAGCAGACTTTTCTTTAGAATTTATAAAACTATTAATAATTTCAAGGAAATCGTTTCCGATCTTATTAAACATTCTATCATTAAATCCTGGAATAGATAAAATATCACGTTTGGAGATTGGTTTTTGCTGAGATATTGATCTAAGAACTTCATCTGGACAGATCAAATAAGAAGTTTGTAAAAATTTTCTTGCAGCATTTGCCCGGGCATCCCTTAATAAATTAAAAAGTTCAAGGCTGGTTTCGTAATCTTCAATTACCGGTATATCCTCTACAAATCCATTCTGCATTAGATAGCTTTTACCCTTTGTTGATAAAATTAATTTGGTTTTAATCCCATTTTTTTTCTCAATAAAATCACGCTCAATTAATTCTTTAATTGCAATCTTCAATTCATTTTGATTATAATTGCTGCATATTCCATAATTAAGAATTGTTTTATTCTGATTAACAGAATTTTCTCCTCGTAGCAGAGAAATAATTGCTTTTTCAGAAACAGGATGTTCACTAAGGTGAAGAGTGGTTAAAATATTTTCCTTCAAATAATCGGAATTTAGCTCTGTATACTGATAACTTTCTCTACAATTGTCGCATTTACCGCACTTATATACGGTTGTATCTTCTCCAAAATAATTCAAAATAAATTTAAATCTGCAATTCTTTGAGAAAACGAAGTCAACCATCGACTGAATTTTTTTCTGTAAATTAAGGAAACTTTCATTAATCCTTTTATAGTCTAATCTTAGCTGATTTATACCAACTCGTTGAGTTATAAGAACAGCACTTTCCTTTATTGATGGTCTTCTATATTCGATAAACCCTAGATTTTCTAAGATTGCCAAAGCTCCTTCTATTTCCGTTTCATTAGTATCTAAATCATCTGCCAAATCTTTAATAGACAATCTTGTACTTTCATCAAAGATTGTGATGCCAAAATTTCGTATTAATTGAAGGGTTAAATCTCGAACTATCGGGCTTGGTGTATTTTTAATAAAATCTTTAAGTTGGTTTTTATTTACATTAAATTGAACCTGTGGCTTCCGATCAAACTCTGAAACTAATTTTAAGTAGCCGCCTTCTTCTAAAAATTTTATTGCAGAATGTAAAAGTCCTTTATTAATATTCTTTTTTGCTACAGCCGAAATAAACTCATAATTTATCGGTATTTCTTTATCGCTTGTATTACCGATAGCAATTTTTCCATAATCGCAGATAGCATTGTATATATTCTCAATTAACTGTTTGTCCGGGTGAGAACTGAGTAGAAAATAATTTTGAATATTTATATCTTCATCATCATATAAAAGAAATGCATAAGATGTTTTCCCGTCTCTGCCAGCCCTGCCGATTTCCTGGTAATAATTTTCGATTGAACCAGGAGTATTATAATGTATAATAAGCCGGATATTCTTTTTATCGATTCCCATCCCAAATGCATTAGTAGCAATAATTATATTTATTCTATCGGAAATGAAATCATCCTGTATCTTTTTCCTAGCTAAAGGATTCATGCCCGCATGATAAAATGCGGCATTAATCCGATTCATGTTTAAAAAAGTAGATAGCTCTTCTGTCATTTTTCTTGATGATGTATATATAATGGCAGGGGATTTATATTGGAAAATTAGTTCCAAACACTTTGCTTTTTTATTCTTTGTAATAATTGTGTTAAGTTCAAGATTATCTCTTTCAAAACCTCGAATAAAAAGTCTAGGTTCGCGTAACTCAAGCTGTCCTAAAATATCATTTACCACTTCCGGAGTTGCTGTAGCAGTAAAGGATGATATTCTCTTTATTGATATAAATTTAGCAAATTCATTTATCTTTCGATAACTTGGTCTAAAATTATGTCCCCATTCACTGATGCAATGTGCTTCATCAATGAATAAAAATGAAGGGTGTAAATTCTTTATCCTTTCTAAAAAATCCTGATTTGAAAGTCGTTCAGGAGCGACATATAAAAGTTTAATTTTCCCATGAGATAATTTTTGTATAATCGATTCAATTTCAATATAGCTTTGTGAACTGTTTATAAATGCCGCAATTTCATCAACTTTGTTTAGTGCATCAACCTGGTCTTTCATTAAAGCAATTAACGGTGAAATCACAATTGAAAATGAATTTGAAATGAGGGCTGGTATTTGATAACATAAAGATTTTCCTGCACCTGTTGGCAGTACTGCAAGAACATTTTCGCCTGCTATTATTGATTCAATTATATCAAGCTGATTTTGCCTAAATTCTTCGTATCCAAAATATTTCGATAATGCTTGGTGAGGTGTCATGTTATTATTGTTAAACTAAACAAAGCATAAGATACAAATCCAGATTTCCCCTGAATTCGAGTAATTAAAAAAAATCCTTAAATACAAATCATTTGAAAATTAAATTGATTATATTTCATTTTAAACTTAAAAAAATAATTGAAATAACAGAAAAAACAATTTCAAAATAGTATAACCTAATATAATTGAAAAAAAATATCCTGTAAACTATTTGAACTTTAATAAAAATAAAAACAAATACAAAAAAATATGAATGCAATAGAAATTAACTCATTAACCAAGGTTTATTCTTCATCATTTAATAAAAAACAAACAATGGCTTTGCAGAACTTTTCGTTAAATGTTACTGAAGGTACAATTTTCGGTCTGCTTGGTCCAAACGGGGCGGGGAAGACAACCTTGATTAAACTACTGCTGGGTATTATTTTTCCGACAAACGGAACTGCAAAAATATTAAACTATTATATACATGAATATAAAATTAAAAGCAGAGTTGGATATTTGCCTGAGAATCATAAATATCCATCTTACCTCAAAGGCAAAGAGGTTCTGGATTTTTACGGGAAACTCTCCGGAATGAGCGGTTCCTCACTCAAAATTAAAATTGATGAAATGCTTGAACTTGTAAATTTAAGTAAATGGGGGAAAACAAAAATCAAAAATTATTCAAAAGGTATGATGCAGCGCCTGGGTTTAGCCCAAGCATTATTGAATGATCCAGATTTAATATTCCTAGACGAACCTACTGACGGCGTCGATCCGATTGGACGAAAAGAAATTCGTGATATTTTGCTCAATCTTAAACAGCGCAAAAAAACCATTTTCCTTAATAGTCACCTTTTGTCGGAAGTAGAATTATTAACTGATAGAGTCGGCATATTAAATAAAGGTAAACTAATCCGTGAAGGCACAGTTAATGAGCTCACTCAGAAAAAACAAGAATATAAATTGAGCATCGAAGGTGAAAATGCTGAGCAAATCATTAAAGATTTTGACAATAGAATTAGCTTTGTTAATTCCGGTAATGGTTATTACAATCTTAAGGTTTCGGATTCCGTTCAATTGAATATGGTGCTGGATGTTTTGCGGAATAACGGAATAATTATTAAAGAAATGGTTCAGCAGAAGGATTCACTGGAAGATATTTTTATTTCTCTTATTCAAGAATCTGAAAAAAAGGAATTGCAATGAAAAATATTTTAACCATCACGTGGTATTCACTTCGCGAGGCACTGGCTAGGAAAGTATTCATTGCCTTTATAATAATTTCTACGTTAACTGTAGGACTCGTAACCCTCATATTAAATGTAGCTGACATAGTTAAAGTAGTTTCGTCTGGGTATCAAGGTAATTATTTTCAGGCATTTACAACTGTAGAGATGATGTTTATTTCTCCTGTTACGCTTATTGGAATTTTAATGTCTATTTTCTCAAGCGCCAGCTTTATTCCAGTAATGTTAGAAAAAGGAAACATAGATTTGCTATTGTCTAAGCCAATATCACGAGAGCAATTAATTACCGGAAAATTTTTAGGTGGTGTTCTTGTTGTCCTTATTAATATTGCAGTATTAATTATCGGAGTCTGGCTAGCATTTTCATTTAAATTTTCAATTTGGAATTTTAATTTTCTTTTAATCATTTTTACAATAACCTTCACATTTGCAATACTTTACTCAGTTATAATATTATTTGGTATCTTGACAAAATCATCTGCACCTGGCATGATGATTGCTTATCTAATATTCTTAATTGTAAGCCCTATGTTATATACCTTTGAATTTAAGATTAGCGGACTTTTAATTAACAGTTTCTTAAAGGGTTCAATAGATTTCTTATATTATTTCTTCCCAAAAACTTCTGAAATTATGGGGAAAATTACCATGAGTCTTGCTTTAGGAAACGGTATTGATAATTATCAACCTTTATTAACTTCTTTAGGATTTTTAATTTTAACATTGGGAATATCAATTGCCATTTTTAGGAAAAAAGAGTTCTAATCTTATTCTATATTAATTAAAATTTAAGAATATCTTTGTGTAAAATTAAATGCAAAATGAAAATATTAAATTAGAAGACCTGCTAAGTAAAACTAAGTCCAACCAGGTAGAAAATAACACAATTAATAATGTTGCAATTATCGGAGCTGGTTTAATGGGCCAGGGGATTGCGCACACTATCGCCGCAGCGGGATTGGATGTGATGATAATTGAAAAAGATAATGAACATTTGGAGAAGGCTAAATTTGACCTCGCTGAAAGTATAGATAGAGAGATTAAGCGTTGGGCAATTACTAAATCTGAAAAAAAATCAATTCTCAGCAGAATTAAATGGGAGCTTTCATTAAAAAAAGTCATCGATTACGATTTGATTATTGAGGCAGTCGATGAAGATTTTAGGTTAAAACAATTAATCTTTATGGAACTTGATTCAATTGCAAAACCGGATACAATTTTTGTCTCTAATACATCTACATTAAGTTTAACAAAACTAGCCGAAACAACAAGCCGTTCCGAGAAAATTATTGGCATGCATTTTCTTCACCCGGTTCCAAAAATTCCTTTGGTCGAGCTTGTTAAATGTATTCATACTTCAAACAATACTGTTGACCTTGTTAGAGAATTTGCAGCAAGAATAGGCAAAACTCCTGTTGAGGTTTATGAATATCCCGGATTTGTTACTACACGCGCTATAGTTCCTCTATTAAATGAAGCAATGTATATTCTTCTTGAAGGAGTTGCTACGGCTAGCGATATAGATACTGCAATGCGTCTGGGCTATAATTTTCAATACGGTCCTCTTGAAATGGCCGATATGATGGGTCTTGATGAAGTTCTCGCTTGGATGGAAACTTTATGGAAAACACTTGGCGAGCCGCGTTATAGAGCTTGCCCGATTCTAAGAAAATTAGTAAGAGAAAGAAAACTCGGACAAAAAACCGGCGAAGGTTTCTTCAAGTATGATGAAAATGGAAAAAAGATTTAATTGATCAAACTAAATAATTAATAATTATATAGATGATATTATGAAAGTACTTGTATTAAATTGCGGAAGCTCATCAATTAAGTATCAGTTCTTTGATACTGTGGAGAAATTAGCATTAGCAAAAGGAGTTGTTGAACGTATCGGAATGAGCAGTGCAGTCCTTTCTCACTCAAGATATGATGGAGACGGTATAAAAATAGTCGGTGAAATCCTTGACCATGCAATTGCTATTGAATATGTACTTGGAGTTATGCTTAGTAAAAATCACGGTGTTATTGACAGCAAAGAAGATATTGAAGCAGTCGGGCATCGGGTTGTGCATGGCGGTGAAACATTTACGGACTCAATTTTAATTACTGATGAAGTTATGCAAGTTCTTCAGGATAATATAGAATTGGCACCTTTGCATAATCCGCCTAATATTAAAGGTGTCCAGGCTGTTAAAAGAATTTTACCAAATGTTCCTCAATGTGCTGTGTTTGATACTGCTTTCCATACTAAAATGCCTATGAAATCATTTCTTTACGGAATTCCTTATGAACTATATAAAAAACATAAAATCAGAAAATATGGGTTTCATGGCACTTCACATTCTTATGTCGCGCATAAAGCAGCAGAAATTCTCGGCAAAAATTATAAAGAACTAAAAATTGTTACTGCTCATCTCGGCAATGGATGCAGTATGGCAGCTATTAAAAACGGAATATCAATAGATACCTCGATGGGCTTTACTCCTCTTGAAGGTTTGCTGATGGGAACTAGAAGCGGTGATCTTGATCCCTCGTTAATTTTATATATTATGGGCAAAGAGGGTTTATCCTTAAATGAAGCCGGTACTCTGCTTAACAAACACAGCGGTTTAATAGGGATCAGCGGTGTAAGCAGCGATATGAGAGAACTGATTACAGCTATTAAAGAAGGAAATAAACGAGCGCAAGTTGCCTTTGATATTTTCTGCTATCGCATTAAAAAATATCTCGGTTCTTATGCTGCAGCAATGGGCGGAATAGATGTTTTTGTGTTTACAGGCGGAATCGGAGAAAACTCTCCTGAAGTGCGCGAAGAAGTGTGCAAAGATATGAGTTTCTTAGGTATTCAACTGGATGTTGAAAAAAATCTAAGAAAGGAAGAAATAATTTCAAAAGAAGGTTCTCTTGTCCCGATATTAAGAATACCCACAAACGAAGAACTTGTAATTGCTTTGGACACAAATAAAATTGTTGAAGAATCTAAAGTGAAAAATTGATCCTCTGAAATTTAGTTGTTATATTCTCCAAAAGATTTTTTATCCTAAATGAATAGCCTCGTTAATATGACGTGGGCTTATTGTATAATTTATATGAATTTCCAATTAATTCTTCTTTCATTTATTCCGCTTTTTGTCGCAATTGATATTATTGGGACTGTCCCAATTTTTATGGGATTTACTCATGGAGTACCCGGAAAACAAATTAGAAAATTAATCATTGAAGCATTAATTACTGCTTTCATTGTAGCAATATTGTTCTTAATCGCGGGCAATCTCATTTTGACCTTTTTAGGTATTACAATTGATGATTTCAGAATAGCCGGAGGGATTATTCTCCTAATTCTATCTATTACTGATATTCTTAGTTCCTCCGAAAACGGTAGAAACCCGAATACGGATATCGGGATCGTTCCGCTTGGCGTTCCATTAATTATGGGGCCAGCAGCTTTAACTACGATAATGATACTAGTAAACAGCTACGGATATTTCCATACTATCCTTTCGATGGCTATTAATCTAATGATTGTGGGCGTTATCTTATTTAATGCCCGTTATTTAATGAAATTAATCGGCACTGGTGGTTCAAAAGCTTTTGCAAAAATTTCATCTCTATTCCTCGCGGCTATTGCAATTATGATGATCAGAGTGGGTATAGTGCATATTATACTGACAATAAAATAAATTACCCTGTATTATCCAGAAGTGAATTTCAGTGATTATTTTTTCATAAATTCTTATCTTTACTTTCGGTAAATTATGAGGTTAAAATGGATTTAGGCATTAAGGGAAAAGTTGCATTAATTACCGCTTCGAGCAAGGGCATCGGTAAATCTGTTGCCGAATCACTTTCAGCCGAAGGATGTATGGTTGCTATTTGTTCTCGCAATAAAGAAGAATTACTTTCATCGACAGCTGATATTAAAAAGAAATACGGCGGAGATCCTTTTTGGGTGTTGTGTGACCTTAATAAACAGAAAGATATTGAGAATACTGTTACTTCTGTTGAAAAACAATTCGGTAAAATAGATATTCTAGTCAATAATTGCGGAGGTCCGGCATCTGGTAATTTTCGCGATCTTACAGATAATAATTGGCAGGAAGCCTTTGAACAAGTACTGCTTAGCGCCGTTAGATTTTCTAATTTAATTATCCCTAACATGATTTTACAAGAATGGGGAAGAGTCATCAATATTACATCCTTAACCGTAAAACAACCTGTGGATAATCTTATGTTATCCAATTCACTAAGAAGCGGTGTTATTGGTTATGCAAAATCTTTAAGCAACGAAGTAGCTAAATTTAATATTACTGTTAATAATGTTGCCCCCGGCTATACTTTGACTAATCGTATTTATGATTTAGCGGTTCATAACAGTAAAAGATTAGGGAAGTCTCATGAAGAAATACTTGTAGATATGGCAAAAGAAATTCCTATGAGCCGTCTGGCAAGCCCTGAAGAAATTGCTTCTGCTGTTACTTTTCTTGCTTCTAAACAAGCTAGCTACATTACTGGAAACACTATTCATGTAGATGGTGGTTTAATCAAAGGATTATTCTAGCTAATAAAATTTATGTTGATTATCACCTTTCCTCATAATTGAGGACTAAAATGATTCTGCAAAAAGAAATTAATGTTCCGCCTGAGTTTATTAATGATCTAGATTATATATATAAGGCTGCCAGTAAAGAAGTATCTATTCCGGTTGATGAAATCAAATCCGTGTCTGTTATAAGAAAATCAATAGATGCGCGTAAAAAATATCCTGTTTTTGTTCTGCTGACTGATATTTACATTAATGAGTCTCCTTCTGAACAAACTCCTCACATAAATTATTCAACTGTAAATAATAATAAAAGAATATTAATTATCGGATTCGGACCTGCAGGAATGTTTGCAGCATTGCGATTAATTGAATTAGGAATAAAACCAGTAATTTTCGAAAGAGGAAAAAATGTCAGAGAAAGAAGAAAAGACCTTCACAATATTCAACAATTGCATATAGTCAACCCTGAATCCAATTATTGTTTCGGAGAAGGCGGTGCAGGTACTTTTAGCGATGGGAAACTTTATACTAGATCTAATAAAAGAGGAGATGTCAAAAAAATATTAAATATTTTTGTCCAGCATGGTGCTGATGAAGAAATTTTAGTTGAAGCTCATCCCCATATAGGATCAAATAACCTTCCTAAAATAATTCAGAAAATAAGAGAGACTATATTAAATTGCGGTGGGGAAATCTATTTTAATTCAAAGGTTACCGACATAATTATTGATGCCGGAAAAGTTAAAGGATTAAAAATAAATGATTCCGATGTAATCAATGGTGACGCTGTGATTCTTTCAGCCGGTCATTCGGCTAGGGATATTTTTGATTATTTCAATAAAAAAAATATTTTAATAGAACCCAAACCTTTTGCTATGGGTGTCCGAATAGAACATCCGCAAAGTTTGATCGACGAAATTCAATATCATTCCAAAATTAAAAGTGAAAATCTTCCTCCAGCAAGTTATAATGTTTCATGTAATTTAGAAGACCGAGGAGTATATTCTTTTTGTATGTGCCCAGGAGGAATTATAATTCCTGCTGCTACAGCTCCCGGTGAAATTGTTCTAAATGGAATGTCTCTTTCACGCCGTAATTCTCCTTTTGCTAATGCGGGATTTGTTGTTTCTATCGGTTCAAAGGATTGGGTAAAATATTCCGAATATGGACCACTATCTGCTTTAATGCTTCAAAAAGAATTGGAATCTCTCGCCTTTAAATTAGGAAATTATTCTCAAAGTGCACCGGCTCAGCGAGTTACTGATTTTGTCAATAAAAAATATTCTGCATCATTGCCGAAAACCTCTTATATTCCCGGTATAATTTCAACTCCTCTTCATGAAGTTTTGCCTGACTTTATTACAAAATCACTTCAAAGGGCAATGAAAATCTTCGATCAGAAAATGAAAGGTTACTATACTGACGAAGCACAAGTT
>JAJXTM010000341.1 GCA_021783875.1 Bacteroidota bacterium | reverse complement strand
TACCGAAGGAGTTAATTATATAGGAGCCGGAGCAATCGGGGTTGAATTTGCCTATTTTTATTCGGTCCTTGGTACTAAAGTTACCATAATTGAAATGTTGGATGCTATTCTTCCCATAGAAGATAAGGATGTCTCGGATACTTTGGCTAAAAATTTCAGGAAAAAGGGTATTGAAATACTTACTAAAGCCAGCGTAGAGAAAGCTGAAGTGGTTGGTGACAAAGTAAAAGTATCGGTTAATATTAACGGTAATAAAAAAGAATTATATGCCGATAAGGTATTAAATGCTATAGGTGTTACGGGGAATATAGAAAACATTGGATTAGAAAAACTAGGGATAGATATTTATAAAAATCATATTAGAGTAAATAAATCAAATTATGAGACTAATATACCCGGAGTTTATGCAATCGGTGATGTAATTGGTCCTCCGTGGCTTGCCCATGTGGCTTCGCACGAAGGTATTAATTGTGTCGAAAAAATTAAGGGACTAAAAGTTCCGGATATTGATTATAGTAACATTCCGGGATGCACTTACTGTCAGCCGCAAGTGGCAAGTGTAGGATTAACCGAAGCTAAAGCAAGAGAAGCAGGATATGAAATAAAGATCGGAAAATTTCCCTTTATGGCAAGCGGAAAAGCTTTTGCAACTGGCGACAGGGAAGGATTTGTAAAACTTATTTTTGATTCAAAATACGGTGAGATTCTTGGCGGACACATTATTGGACCGGAAGCGACTGAGCTAATAGCAGAAGTATGTTTGGCAAAGTCATTGGAAGCCACAGCAGAATCTATATTCAAAACAATTCATGCACACCCTACATTGTCAGAGTCTATAATGGAAGCCGCCGCTGCCGCATTCGGAGAAGCAATTCATATTTAAGAAAATGACAGATACAAAAAGAAAACTTAATATCTGCGATTTAGGCTTTATTGACTATAAAGAAGCTTGGGACTTGCAAAAGCAAATTTTGTTGCTGAGAAGTGAACATAAAATAGACGATATGTTTTTCTTATTGGAGCATCCGAATACTTATACTCTGGGAAAAATTGCAGATAGAAGTCATTTAATCAGCACTGATGAATATCTTAAAGATAATAATATTGCAGTCTATGATATAGACAGAGGCGGAGATATTACATATCATGGTCCCGGACAAATTGTAGGTTACCCTTTAATTGATCTGAACGATTGGCTCCTTGACACACATAAATATTTAAGATCATTAGAGGAAGTCATCATAAAAACATGCGCTCATTTTGGTTTAACCGGCATCAGAGATCCCCAATATACTGGAGTGTGGATTGAAAATAGAAAAATTGCGGCTATAGGAATAAAAGTCAGCCGTTGGATAACTATGCATGGCTTTGCTTTCAATGTAAATACAGATTTATCGCTTTTTGAAGGAATTGTACCATGCGGAATTCATGATAAAGAAGTTACATCTCTTCGAAAAGAATTAAATAAGGAATTTGATATCCAAGAGATCAAAGGTATATTGTTCGAAAATTTTAAGGAAGTATATGGATATACTGATATAAAAATCCTGCAAAAAGAAATTCTTAATTCATCATTATTATCAATGGAAATTTAAGAAAGGTTTGTATGACAAAAAAAAATAGTTCTGACAACATTATAATTGAAAAGAATAAATTGTTAAACAATAAAAAAGAACAGAACTTTAATGGTAATGGGAAATCAGGAATTGATAAAGCACCAATTGAACAAAATGCGGGACTATTGGATAATGAAAAGCTTATTTATGCTCTATCAATTATGATGAAAGCTAGGCAAATTGATAATAAAGCTATGAACCTTCTAAGGCAAGGTAAAACATTTTTCCATATTGCCGGTGCAGGGCATGAAGCTATTCAAGTTGCCGCAGGAATCTCAATAGATCCTAATAAAGATTGGTTATTTCCTTATTACAGAGATTTAGCTGTAGCGCTTTCAGCAGGGTTGAAGCCTAAAGAATTTTTTTATCAATGCTTTGCAAAAAAAGAAGATCCTGCTACCGGAGGCAGACAACTTCCTTGCCATTGGGGACTTTCAAGGATTAATTTACCAACGCAATCAAGTCCAACCGGCACCCAGTTTTTGAACGCAGTCGGGGTCGCTTTAGCTATGGTTAAACGAGGAGAAAATAATTTTGTTTATGTAAGCAGTGGAGAAGGAACAACAAGTCAGGGAGAATTTCATGAAGCTGTTAATTGGGCAAGCCGTGAGAAATTACCGGTACTATTTGTAATTGAAAATAATAAATATGCCATTTCAGTTCCTGCTCATCAACAAATCGGCGGGAAAGAGAATTCAATTGCAGAAATGATGAGCGGTTATGATAATCTGTTGAGGTATAGAATAGACGGTACGGATTTTAATATTTCTTATAATGCAGTGCAGGAATCTATAAAATATCTGAAAGCCGGGAAAGGACCTGTATTGATTGAGGCAGATGTTGTAAGACTTCTTTCTCATTCATCATCCGATGATCAAAAAAAATACAGGGACCCTAAAGAGCTAGAAGAAGATCTTAGGCAATGTCCAATAGAAAAATTATCAAAATTCCTGATTTCAAAAAACATTTTATCGAAAGAGCAATACGAAAGATTAAAACAATCAATACATGAAGAAATTGACCTTGCCTCTGATGAAGCTGTAAAAGGAACTGATCCGGAATCGGAATCAGCTTTGCGCTATGTATTTGATGAAAGCGGATTAAAAGAAAAACTGGAGTATGAAAAATCCAAACCATCCGGAAAATCAATTGTTATGGTTGACGCAATAAACCACGCTCTTCATGAAGAAATGGAATTTAATGATAAAATATATGTATTCGGGGAAGACGTTGCTGACAGCAAAGGCGGCGTATTTACAGCAACAAAAGGACTTTCAACAAAATTCGGTTTTGACAGAGTA
>JAJXTM010000340.1 GCA_021783875.1 Bacteroidota bacterium | reverse complement strand
TAATGTAGCCCGTTTATAAGTTGCAAAACGACGCGCAAAACCTATAGTAATAGCATTTGGGTCAAGCACTTCAGAAGCTATTGCTATTTCTTCTTGGCTGCTGCCGCGAGCTTTCATTTGTTTAATCAAACGCCGCCTTGCAAAAGCGACTAATCTTTCGCGGCGCCGTTCATGAGTCCTCCAGAGTTCTTCATCTGGTATTTTATCAATTCTTTCCCATAGATTTGTCGAAGCCGGGTTTGAAACCCATTTTTCTCCTATATATTGCAAAAGTAAATCTTCCATTTCCCTTGAAATATGAGATCTCAAATGCACACCATTTGTTATTGCACCAATAGGAATTTCATTAAAAGGTACATTTTTATATCCGGCAACCCACATCTTTTTTGAAACTTCACCGTGAAGTTTACTTACGCCATTAATATACCCAGCCGTATTCATAGCAAGATGAGCCATATTAAAAACACTTGATTCATTTGTCTTATTAATAGAACCGAGTGAATAAAATTCTCTATCGGAGATTTTTAATTCTTCTCTATAATATTTACTAAAATACTTTTCAACAAGTTCATTAGAAAAGACATCTATTCCAGCAGGAACAGGAGTATGAGTTGTAAAGATATTTGAATGATAGCCAATTTCCTTAGCATCATTAAATGTAACACCTTTATTAATAATTGCTTGTCTAATTCTTTCCAAAGACAGAAAAGCAGAATGCCCTTCATTCATATGGCAGATATATGGTTTAATATTGAGTGCATTTATTGTTCTAATTCCACCTATACCTAAAATTATCTCTTGTTGAATTCTTGTTTCAACATTTCCGCCATATAATGTTTCAGTTATTTTTTTATCAATTTCATTATTTATGCTGACATTGGTATCTAGAAGGAAAAGAGGAATTCGTCCAACTTGAATTCTCCAAACCTGGAAAAATACTTCTCTTTCAGCAAGATAAACCGATAATCTTAAAGGTTCATTTTTTTCATTCATTACTAATTTCATTGGAAGATTGTCGAAGTCATTAATTTCGTATCTCTCATGCTGCCAGCCTTCTGCATTTAGATATTGCTGAAAATACCCCTCTTTGTATAACAATCCCAAACCAATTAATGGAATACCAAGATCACTTGATGCTTTAAGATGATCACCTGCTAATACTCCGAGGCCTCCGGAATATGTTTGGAGACATTCTGTCAATCCAAATTCTGCAGAGAAATAAATTATATTAAAATCTTCTTCAAATTCATGATTTTTTTGAAACCAAGTTTTTTCGGTAAGATAATCTTGCAATTTTGAATAAACCCGATCTAAATGGGCAATAAATCCATCATCATGAGACACTTCCATTAGCCTATCTTGACTAATTTTTCCTAAAATCATAACTGGATTATGGTTTGTATCATCCCACAATTCATTATCAAGACGGCGAAATAATTCTCTGGAATCCGGATTCCAGCTCCAATGTAGATTAAATGCTATCTCTCTTAGCCTTTCTAAGTTCACTGGCAAAGAAGGAATTACATTATACGAACCTAAAAACTTAACCATAACACTCCGTAAATAATGAAATATATTTAAGATAGTAATATAATGAAAGTATTTTTTAGCATAAAATTAATTTTGGATGGAAATTTTTCTGTAAAGGGATACAATAAATAGACTATGGCAAATGATTTAAGCTATAATATTTATTCGTATTTCTTTACTTCATTCAAAATGTAAGTAGCAACAGCCTTTGCTTGGTCTGGTTTTAAACCGGGATTGGGCATTGGCGGATATCCGGGATTATTTTGAGTTGGATGCAATATGAATACGACAAGTTTATCGACATTGCCTTTGTATTTTGGGAGTGTTTGCTTATAAGGTGGTCCGACCACTTTATGATCAAAGCTATGACATGAAGAACAAATATTTTTATAAATATCCTCACCGCTAATCTTAGGCGCTTTATTAGCGCCAGTAAGTTTATCCATATTTATAGAATATAGTGAACTCATTTCTACAGTTCTTAATTCTGTCGCATTATCAAATGAAATTTGATCTTTAATTACAAAAAGAATTATTATTAAAATTGCTGAAACGAAAATTTGTAAAGAAAAATTACTATTTTTTTCTCGACTCATTATATATAAGAAATGATAAGTCACAAAAATTACTGCAATAGCCAAACTAGAATAAACAAATACTGAAACTGATAGTGCATCATTTGGTATTTTTACCAAATCCACAAATAAAAACAAGGGCAAAATAATAATTGATGAAAAAGTTAAACGGATTGCAAAATGTTTTATAAATAAAGCATATTTATCATTTATATTATTGCGCCCGCCATTCCAATAGAAATATATGAAAAGAATTGTACTTCCGGTAAAAACTCCCGAAAGTAATAAAACAGTAATAAACTTGAATATTACTATACTCGAAAACATAATATTTATTATACTATCATTTGGAGTAATAATATTTTTGTAAATAGGAATGGTAATACCGGCTACAAATATCCAAATTGAGATTAATAGAAAAATAAACCCGAATTTGCTAGTAAAAGAATTATAAGTGAGTAAAAGACCTGCGATAATTACGAATAATGATATTATTAGATAAATTATAGAAGTTATTTCACTTAAACTTAATAATTGTATATAAATTAATATAGAAGTTAATAAGGTAATGAATCCAAGCACAACTCCCATGCTTTTATTTATTTTAACAATTTCAATTATTTCTTTTGAAAATCTAATATAATCAGGAGAATTTTCTCTTTTCCCTTTTTTGTAAAAAAAATAAGAGAAAAAAGATCCTCCAGTAATAAGACCTACAAATGGAATAAACAACGAAAAAATCAGCATAAGCATAAAATGTAATAATACGATATGCTGCGCTGAAAGTGGTGTTAAAAATTTATCAAAAAAATTCATTTATTTTAT
>JAJXTM010000339.1 GCA_021783875.1 Bacteroidota bacterium | reverse complement strand
TATCCGTCTATTTTATTTGACGTTACTAAAGAATCAGCTGTATTAAAATTTGTCCTTTGATCTTTGTTTGCCATTAAATTTAGTAAAATATAGGCTGGTTGTCCATCTTTAAGTTTGAAATCTTCAAGAATATTTTTCATGCGGGTAAAATAGACTGACGTACTATCTAAAATACCGATAACCTTTGTGGAATCAGATGAATAATTTGATAATAAAGATGGACCTGCACTAAATAAAATAATTAATACAGGTGTTAATATTAAAGAAATGAAAAAAGTTTTGGATTTTACTTTCCCCCAAAATTCCCAGCCGGCAACCGCTAAAATTTTATCCATAATCTATTCTGAATTCTGCTTAATTAAATCAATGAAAATCTTATTTAATGATGGCTCAACTACGGAGAAATATTTTACATCTAGTTTTTGGACAATTTGTCGTAATAATTCGGCTGGATTAATGCCTTCTTTTAACTGTAATTGGGCTGAATTCTTATAATTTTCAATATGGCTAATTCCCGGTAATAAATTAAGGAATGAACTGTCTCCGCTATAATCAATATTGATGCAATTGCTTCCAAACTTTTTTTTAATATCAATTAATTTCCCATTTAAAACTTCTTTGCCGTTATTTATAAGAAGTATATTAGAGCACAGTTTCTCTGCTGTTTCCATTTGATGAGTCGATAGAATAATTATTTTACCCAGCTCTGCGAAAGATAAGATCTCCTCTTTGATTATTTGCTGATTGATCGGATCAAATCCGCTGAATGGTTCGTCCAAAATTATTAATGAAGGGTTATGTATCACAGAAATTATAAACTGTATTTTTTGCTGATTTCCCTTGGAGAGAGTTTCAATATTTTTATCGTAATAATTTACTATATTGAATTTCGCTAACCATTCTTTAGCTTGAGATTTGGCATCAGATGTTTGCATCCCCTTCATCTTAGCAAAAAAAAGTATAACATCGATTATCTTATTCTTTTTGTATAATCCTCTTTCTTCAGGTAAATATCCAATATTATTAAAGAAATTATTGTCTATTTGTTTACCGTTATATTCAATTAATCCTGAATTTGGTTTAATTATATTGAGGACAGTTCTAATAGTTGTCGTTTTTCCTGCACCATTAGGACCTAATAACCCGAATATTTCCCCTTTTTCAATAGAGAATGACAAATCATTTACTGCTTTAATTCCTTTGAAATCTTTGATCAGATTTTTGACAATGAGCATCGAAAAGTTAGTTGCGTTATTTTATAATTTATATAATGATATTACAAATATATTATGTTAAGCCTACAATTAAAATTTCGAGAAGAATTATATTCATTAATAAGGATTGAAAATCAAAATTAGGAAAGAATCAAGCATAAAAAAATTTGATTATCAATAGAGGTATATCTATATTTTGGCTTGTTTTTTTCGTCTTTTTGAGAACCGCGATGATTATTAAGATTTCTAATTTAAGTGATGGCGCTCATTATTATAATTTTGAAGAATCAGTGAATGACCTTGCCCTAAATGAATTTTTTGTTGGTAATGTAAACGCCGAAGTAGAACTAAGCAAATCACGCAGTCAAATTGTTTTAAATGCAAAACTATCGTTAAAAGCAATTTTTGAATGTGATAGATGCAATTCAGAATTTGAAGAAAATGTTGTTACACAGTATAAAATGGTGTATTTTTTCGGAGTGGAACCTAAAGAAGATAGTTCCATGGGCATTACCTATTTGCCTTTAGATTCCGATAAAATAAATCTTGATAATGATGTTAAAGATTTTTCTTTACTTGCAATCCCGATGAAAAAATTGTGTTATGAAGATTGCAAAGGTCTTTGTGTAAAGTGTGGTAAAAACTTAAATGAGGGTTTTTGCAATTGTTCTCAAATAGAAGTTGACAATAGATGGTCAGCCCTCAATGAATTAAAAAATAAATTGAATAATTAACAAAATAAAACGGATAAAATATGCCAAACCCTAAAAGACGATGGTCAAAAAGTAGAAGAGATAAAAGAAGAACACATTATAAAGCATCTGCTCCTTCTATGGGAACATGTTCACATTGCGGTGAGTTAAAATTAACACATCGCGCTTGCCCTTCCTGTGGATATTATAATGAACGTTCAATGTTTTTGCCTAAAAGCTAATAATACCAATAATCTTTTCAATGCACAATCCTGAATCACAAAATCCTTTATGCAGAATTGCTGTTGATGCAATGGGGGGTGACTTTGCTCCCCTTAATGCTGTAACTGGCGCTATACAGGCTTTTGAGGAAAAAAAAAATTTTGAACTGCTATTAGTTGGGAAAAAATCAAAAATTAAGGATGTCCTCTCTAAAAACAAACTCAATTTTGATGAAAATAATATAATCCAAGCCGATGATATAATTGAAATGGCTGATGCCCCGGTTAATGCAATTAAATTAAAACCAAATTCTTCTATAGTTGTAGGTGCAAGTTTAGTTAAAGACAAAAAAGCCGATGCTTTTGTTAGTGCAGGTAATACCGGAGCAATGATGGCTGCTTCAACTCTAATTATTGGCAGAATTGCTGGTATTGGTAGACCAACTATCGGGCAGGCAATGCCGAATGAAACTGGTATATCTATGCTGTTTGATGTCGGAGCTAGCGTAGACAGCAAACCGCGGCATCTTCTTGAATATGCAATTATGGGAACAATTTTTACTAAAGAGATTTATGGAATAGAAAATCCTACTGTCGGAATATTGAGCGTGGGAGAAGAAGATACTAAAGGCAACGAATTATCTTTAACTGCTTCAGAATTAATTAGAAAAACTAATCTGAACTTTATCGGGAATGTTGAAGGAAGAGATATTCTAAAAGGTACTGCTAATGTTGTTGTTTGCGATGGGTTTGTGGGGAATATAGTTATTAAGTTCGGGGAAAGTGTTCTCGATTTCCTAAAGTT
>JAJXTM010000049.1 GCA_021783875.1 Bacteroidota bacterium | reverse complement strand
TTCATAATAGGTTTTAGTTTCATCGCTCATTTGTAACTCCTTTATAAAAAAGATTAGTTATTTAATTATTGAATTTTTATAAAAAATTAATTTCTTCCGATTTCTGCACAATATTATTTATGTAAATACTTGTATCAATTATAATGTTATCATTAAGATGCAAATCTATTATCTTGTCAATGCAAATGTCCATGAATCCGGGCTTAAATTTTATTTTTGCAATCCTATTCTTTCCGGTTTCATATATCTCTACTATTTCACCGCTTAGGATATAATTTTTTACAAAATTATCTTCGCTAATCATTGCCTATTGAACTCCGGAATTGATTATTGTATCCAAATTTTCACAAATGCCGTACCATTTAAATTAATTTGATTTTTGCTTGAATTCTAAAGAGGGTAGTATTAGGTTGCGGAAATTCACTAATGCATTTGCGAATTTCCGTCTATTGAAAGTTTGGCTTATTCTTGAGTAATTAAACTATACTTTTTAAGTTTATCTCGAAATGTCGAGAGGCTCAAACTCAGACTCTTTGCGGCTTGTGTCTGGTTGCCTTTTGATTTTGATAATGCTTCTTTTAGTAAATTATGTTCCAGACAATTTACTATCTGATCAAATGCCATATCGCCTTCAGAAAAACATTTGTTGCATGCTTTTAAAAGAAATTCAATTGGTTTATCGTTCTGGAGCTCAACGGGTAAATCCGAGAATTTAATTTCATCTTCTGAAAATAAAGCTATTCTTTGTATAAGGTTTTTTAATTCTCTTACATTCCCGGGCCATGAATAATTTATGAGGCACTTTAATGCTTCCGGAGTCATCTTAAGATCCTTTCCAGGCTGATAATGCTTCAAAAAATATTCGACAAGTGCCGGTATATCGTCTCTTCTTTCTCTCAATGGGGGAATATAAATCGGTACTACATTAATTCTATAAAATAAATCCGGTCTGAATATTCCGCGGTTTACTAATTCTTTTAAATCCACCTTTGAAGCTGTTATTAACCTCACATTGATCGGAATTGGCGAAGTTCCTCCTACCCGCATTAGTTCCCTTGACTCAAGAACTCGCAATAATTTTGTTTGTATTTGCAGCGGAACATCATCTATATCATCAAGAAATATACTCCCGTTATTAGCAATTTCAAATAATCCTTTTTTTTCGGTCGAGGCGCTCGTAAATGCTCCCTTATCATAACCGAATAATTCACTTTCCAATAGATCGACTGGCATTGCAGATAAACCGATTTTTACGAAAGAATTTAATCCTCTGTTGCTGGTTCTGTGTATGTACTCGGCAAATATCTCCTTGCCGACACCGGTTTCTCCGATCAATAATACTGAACTATCAGAATCAACAATTTTATCTATGCGAGATAATATATCTCTCATAGTTTCGTTTTTCGATATAAGTGTAAGAGAATTTTGTCTGTTCATAATGATTGTTTACTAAAATTAAAATTATTTTTATAGTTTAACAAATTCTGGGCAGCTGCTCACCCGAAATCATATCTACGATTCTGCTGCTGCCGATTAATGTCTTCATAATTACTAATCCCGGATCATCTTCTGTGACTGTTCCGATTATAGAGGATTCTTTTCCTAATGGATGTTTTTTCATAATATTTAAAACTCCCTCAGCTTCTGTATTAGGAACAAAAATTAAGACTTTTCCTTCATTTGCTATATAGAGCGGGTCCAGTCCGAGTATTTCGCATGCACCTTTTACTTCTTCCGTGAGTGATATTTTCTCTTCAAAAATATGAATACCTTTTCCTGATGATTCTGCAATTTCGTTTAATGCACTGGCAATCCCTCCTCTGGTTGGGTCTCTCATAACATGAACATTTTTAGTCTTACTAAGAACCCCCGAAATTAAATTATTTAAAGACGCCGAATCGCTCTTTACGGTTGTCTCAAATTCTAAGCCTTCTCTTGCGGACATGATGGCTATTCCGTGTTCAGCTATCCTTCCGCTTAAAATAATTGCATCTCCTTCCCGGCAATTTTTAGGAGAGATATTAATACCAGGTTCAATTAATCCAATACCGGATGTGTTGATAAAAATTTTATCACCTTTGCCATGATCTACAACCTTAGTATCGCCTGTTACAATTTTTACTCCCGCTTTGTTAGCAGCTTCCTTCATTGATAAAACAATTTTCCATAATTCTTCAATTTCAAAACCTTCTTCAATTATAAATCCTGCAGAAATATATAATGGATTGGCTCCTGATACCGATAAATCATTCACGGTTCCATTAATTGCAAGATCGCCGATATTTCCGCCGGGGAAGAAAATCGGCTGAACAACATAAGAATCTGTGGTGAAAGCAATCCTGCTGCCGTTTATATCGAACATTGCGCTGTCATGATGAACATTCAGCACATCATTATCGAATTGAGAAAAAAATAATTTTTGTATCAGCTGATGAGAAAGTGTTCCGCCTCCTCCGTGTGCAAGCAAGACTTTATCATAATCGCTTTTCGGTATCGGGCAGCTCAGTCCGTTTGAGAAATTAATATCCTTCGTTTCGGGCATAAAAATACCTATTGGGTTAAATTAATTTACTTTTGTCCTTAGTTTTTTATAGCTGTAATAAGCTGCACAAGCTCCTTCGGATGAGACCATAGGCGCTCCTAGGGGATGTTCGGGTTTACATAAATTACCGAAAGCCGAACATTCGGTGGGCTTTTTGAATCCTTGTAATATCTGCCCGGAGATGCATAATGGCGATTCCTGCTGTTCTATTAATCCTACATCAAAAATTATCTCGGCATCATAATCTTCGAAATCTTTTCTAATCTTATATCCGCTTAGAGGAATGATTCCTATTCCTCTCCATTTCCTGTCCGTAATTTCAAATACCTTTTTTATGATTTCCTGTGCATGCCGGTTGCCTTCTTGTGTTACAACGCGGCTGTAGGAATTTTCGACTGAATAGCTTTTAAGCTCAAGTTGTTTAACTGAAGAATAAATTCCGCTAAGTATATCTACTGGCTCAAATCCGGTTACGATGATTGGCACGTTAAATTTTTTTGCAAGAGGGAAGTATTCGTTATAACCCATAACAGTGCATACATGACCTGCGGCAAGGAATGCATTTATCTTTGAATTTTTATCCGATAGAAGTGCATCGATTGCAGGAGGAACAAGAACATGCGAGCATAAAATCGAATAATTATTTATATTTAATCTCTTAGCTTCAAGAACCGACATTGCATTTGCTGGCGCCGTCGTTTCAAATCCGACTGCAAAGAAAACAACTTTTTTACCGGGATTATCTTTTGCTAGTTTTACAGCATCAAGCGGAGAATAAACCATACGGACATCTCCTCCGCTTGCTTTTACACTTAGAAGATCATGTTTTGACCCGGGAACTCTCATCATATCTCCGAATGACGCAAGAATAGTATCGTTTTTTTCTGCAATTGCAATAGCTTTATCAATCATTTCTAAAGGAGTAACACAAACAGGGCACCCTGGTCCGTGAAGTAAGGTAATTGCATCTGGTAAAAATTCTTCGATGTTATACTTCATAATTGTATGTGTCTGTCCGCCGCATATCTCCATTATGTTCCATTTTTGTGTTACTGTTTCGCGAATCTTATTAACAAGATTATTTACTGTCTTTAAATCTCTGAATTCTTCAACGTATTTCATTAATAAATCCTCAGTTTATTTTATAAACTAATTGTCTTCAAGTTCACCCATATCTTTAAGTATTTTAATCGTATCTTCGGCATCTTTTTCGTCGATTTTACTTAGTGCAAAACCAACATGTGCTAAAACATATTCGCCGACTTTAATTTCAGGCAGCCATTGTATACAAATATTTTTGCTTACTCCGCCGAAATTCACTTTAGCCATTTTTAATTCGGGGTTACTCTCATCGATAGAGGTAACCTTTCCCGGTACTGCAAGACACATTGGCAATCCTCCTAATTTAGTTTTTGTTTTCCGTAAAAATAATTTAAGGGAACACTTATAATATCCATTGCAAAAATTTGACCTAATGATAATCCGCCGTCATTCGTAGGTACCCGCTGATGCCAATATACTTTATGTCCTTCATTTTGAAGAAGTTCTACTGTCCTTTCGAGCAGAGATGCATTTTGAAAACATCCTCCGCTTAATACAACTTTTTCATCATCGGTAATTTTTGCGGCTGACAGTATTATTTGTCCTAGTGTATTATGAAATTTTGCCGAAATAATTTTAACTGGGACTTTATTAAACTTATCAATTAATAATTCTTTTATAAGGGGCTGCCAGTCTATAATAAAAATCTTTTTATCATGAATTTCAAAAGGATAATAATCAGTTGTATCGGAACCGATTGCAAATTCAAGGCTCATTCCCGCTTGTCCCTCGTAATTATTTATATGAACTAGATTCAACAATGACGAGACCGCATCAAATAATCTTCCTGCGCTTGAGGTCAAAGGAGTGTTAATTTTTTTATTCAGCATTTGTTTTAATACTTTAATTTCATCCTTTTCAAAGACGTCTGAAATTAGTTCGGCTTTTTCTTCAAATAGTCTTTCTTCGTAGATTGAATAAAGAATTCCCAAAGCTGACCTCCTTGGTTCTTTTACAGCAGTTTCTCCGCCTGGAAGATAAAATTTCCTCAATTGTGCAAAATGTGCATAATGATGATCATCGGATATAAAGAATTCTCCTCCCCATACTGAGTTATCTTCGCCGAATCCCGTTCCATCCCATGAAATACCTAAAGTTCTTCCTGTAATTTGATTTTCGCCTCTGCAGGAGGCAATATGCGCGAAATGATGCTGCACGTCTGAAAATGGAATTAAAGAGGACTTCGCAAACTTTGTTGATAAATATTCCGGATGACGGTCAGAAATAATTTTATTTGGTCTGACATGATACAATTTATTAAAATCCTCAATTACCTTTAAAAATGTATTATATGATTTAGCGGTTGATAAATTTCCGATATGCTGGCTGATAATTACTTCACCTTTAATTTTCAGCGCAATCGTATTTTTTAGATGACCTCCGACTGCTAACACAACATCATTGGAATCAGTATTATGAATTTTTAACGGCATAGGCGCATATCCGCGGGCTCTCCTTATAATCATCTGTTTTCCAAGTATAACTCTGGCTATTGAATCATCTGCCTGTCTGCTGATTGGCCGATTGTGTACAAGAAAAAATTCTGCTATTCCATTAAGTCTTTCCAAAGCTTCAAAATTATCAATGCATATAGGTTCCTCTGATATATTGGCGCTTGTAGCAATAATTGGATTTTTGATACTTTCCATTAATAGAATATGCAAAGGCGTATACGGAAGCATTATTCCCAAATAAGGATTACCCGGCGCTATAAATTCGTTAACTAAATCTTCGCTGCCGGATTGAAATTTCCTTTTTAGTAATACAATTGGCGATTCGGGTGATTGTAATAGCCTTTCTTCAAATAAGGAAACTTCACAGATTTTTTTTACGGATTCAATATCTTTAAACATTAATGCAAAAGGTTTTTCATCTCGCTGTTTAAGCTTTCTTAATAGCAGAATAGATTTTTCATTTGAAGCATCAGCGATTAATTGAAAACCGCCCAATCCTTTTAAAGCGATAATTTTTCCCTCTTTTATTTTGTCAAAAGTTAATTGAAGAGCATTATCTTCTGTCGATAAAATATTTCCTAGTGCATCCCATAATGCTAATTGTGGTCCGCATCGGGGACAAGCAACTGGTTGCGCATGAAATCTCCGGTCAGCAGGATTTTCATATTCTTTTTTGCACTCAACGCACATTTTAAAGATTTTCATTGAAGTATTAGGTCGGTCATAAGGTAATGCCTCTATGATTGAAAAACGCGGACCGCAATTTGTACAATTAATAAACGGATAACGATATCGTCTATCTGAAGGATTAAGCAATTCCTTTTTGCATTCATCGCAGATTGCAATATCCGGTATGATCAATGCAGAGAAATCATCATCAATTTCACTTTCCCTTATTTCAAAAGTTTCATAATTAATTGGGTCGAGGAATGAAAATTCTAACCCGGTTATTACGGCAAGAACTGGTTTCTCATTTTCTATTTTAATGATGAATTCATTCAAAAGTTCTTTGTGATTCTCTGCTTCAATATAAACTCCCGAGGATGAATTCAGTACATATCCCTTCATCCCCATTTTGATGGCAAGATTATAAACGAATGGTCGAAAACCGACTCCCTGAACTGCACCGCGAATTACCATAGATACTCTTGATATCATTGATGTTTTAACTGCGATTCAAGCCAATTACACCATAAATCAATTCCTTCGCCGGTTGTACATGATGTCTCAAATATTATTAAAGCTGGATTTATTGATAAAGCATTGCTTCTTAATTTTTCTAGAGAGCAATGAGTATATGGAACTAGATCTATTTTGTTTATAATTAATATACTTGAATTTCTAAACATTGCGGGGTATTTAAGTGGTTTATCATCGCCTTCCGTAGTGCTTAAAATTACTACTTTAAGTTCCTCGCCTAAATCATATCCGGATGGGCAAACTAAGTTCCCTACATTCTCAATTATCAACAGCTCAATTGTATCCTTATTTAGCTGGTAGTATGCATCTCGAACAAGCCCAGCTTCAAGATGGCATGCGCCATTAGTAACAATTTGAATGACTGGTATATTCAGCGCTTCAATCCTTTGTGCATCGAGATCTGTTTGCACATCCCCTTCGATTACTGCTATTTTAATTCTTCCTTTTGCAAACTCAATTGTTTTCTCAACAAGGCTAGTCTTGCCGGATCCCGGAGAACTAACTAAATTAATTGCAAAAATATTATTTTCTTTTAATGAAGACCTTATATCATTTGCTATGGCATCGTTTTTTTCTAAAACTTTTCTTTCAATAGTCAGGCGGCTCATTATTACTCCGGTAATTAATCGTTAATTTCAATTTCAATTACTTTTAATTCATTGCCTTTAATCAATTTAACTTTTGAACTTTCGCATTTTTTACAGTGAAAAATCACATTTTCAATTTCGCTAATATTTCCGCAATCTACGCATTCAACTGTAGCAGGAATTTCTTTAACAATAAGTTTTGCCCCTTTTAATTGTGTATCTCCGATGAGAGCATCAAAACAAAATTCGAGTGAATCCGGCAATATATTACTCAATTTTCCGACTTCAACAATGACAAAAAGTACTTCAGATTTATTATCGGAAGGAACATATTGATTTGCAATGTTAATTATCTCTTCTGCAATTGAAAGTTCATGCATATTATTATAATAAAAATTTAATTATATAAAAAGCCAGAATCCGCCGATTACTATTGCAGCTATACTAAAAGCTGCTAGCAATCCTCTATAAGCTTTAATTCCAAAAAAAGAAAATCTTTCAGCCAGAGAGCTCATGATAATAGAGAATACAACCATTGCACTTATAGTTCCGGCTCCAAAGGCAAGTAGGTAAATTATTGCCTGTAATCTTGTTGGAAGTGCAAGAGCAGGTAATATTCCCAGAAAATGAGAACTGCCTGCAAATCCATGGATTATACCGACTCCGAATGCCGCGTGAGAATGATTATGAGCTTCAACTTTATTATGATCATCCAAAGATTCATGTGCATGGATATGCAGATGTTTGCTTCCGTCGTGGTTATGCTCGTGGAAATGAATGTTTTTGTAGAGTACTTTTCTGAGTCCCCATAGTCCGATTCCGATTAATATAACACCGACAAATCTTTCACTATAACTTGATATCAAACCAATCGGGATTAATTCTCTAAATAAAAGGGCAATAATTGCTACTACAAATACTCCGCCTGTATGACCGATTCCCCATTTGAATCCTATAAGCCAATTAGACTTCTTATTGTTCAATGAAAGTGGTGCCACTGCAGCAAGATGATCCGGACCGGTAAGTACATGTACCAATCCCGCTGCAAAACCCGTAAAAAATATTATCATCCTTATACTCCGCTATATATATGAAAAGGTAATATTAAAAAACCGGATAAACATAAGTTATCATCAAGGGATGATGATAAAAAATATTTGTGAACTTAAACAAGTAACATTGTAAAAGCAATAAGAAAAATTAAAATATTTTGTTATCTAAAAATTTCTATAAAAAAATCTTTCATTTTTTGCCACGAACGGTCATCTGCTTGCTTGTTATATGCAACGCCTCGTGAAGGGTCACTCCCGGAATTAGGGTTTGTAAATGCATGTACGGCTCCTCCATATATGTCTATTTCATAATTTATTTTGTAGCCTTTCATTTCGTCAATGAATTTAGTAATTGAGTCAAATGTCACTGATCTGTCATCGGCTCCGTGACAAATAAGGATTTTTCCTTTAATGTTTTTTGCATCATCAGGGTTTGGAGTGTCAAGATTACCATGAAAACTGATAGTCCCTTTAACATCTGCACCGCTTCTAGCAAGTTCCAATGCAGCGCCGCCGCCGAAACAATAACCCATTGCTGCAATATTTTTATTATCACAGAATTCATTTTTCTTGATTTCTTCAAAAGCAAGATTTGCCCTTTTTCTCATTAGTTGTCTATCACTTCTAAAACTGGAAGCTTGTTTGCTTGCTTCTTCAAAAGTATTGGGGCGTACTCCTTTCCCATATATATCGGCTGCAAAAGCAATATATCCTAATTGTGCAAGCTTTTGACATCGCATTTTAACATGTTCTCCGATTCCGTTCCACTCATGTATTACTATAATTCCAGGTCTTTTATTTTTTATGGCTTGATCAAAGCATATGTATCCTTCAAGATCAGTTTCTCCGTCTTTGTAAATTATATTTTTGCAGACGATCTGCTCTTCTATATTGACTGAGAAAAGAAATGGTATAAATTTGGGGATTTTAAGTTTCATATCTGCTCTCCATATAATTATTATTGATTAACTAATTTATAATAAAAAGTAAATTTATAAAAATATATTTATTTCTTGAATGATAAACAATTTGGCAATTCTATTTCCGTTCAGATTAGAATAAATAAATTAACGGCAAACATTAAGATTTATTAATGTTTAATTTATTATTTGTTAAGGGTTTATTGCATATTATTACTATGTAAAAATTATTAATAAATCAATTTTATTTAGGAGTTTTAAATGAAGTTTCGTAAAATGTTTTTGGCTTTATTAGCAGCAATATTATTTGTTAGCTTTACAGCACCATCTTTCGCTCAAGATGCACCTAAGAAAGAAAAGAAGGTTATGGTAAAGAAAGAGCACAAAGTTGTTAAAAAAGAAGCAAAAAAAGTTGCTAAAACAGAGAAGAAAGCAGCAAAAAAAGTTGTTAAAACAGAAAAGAAAGCTGCAAAAAAAGTTGCTAAAACAGAGAAAAAAGCTGCAAAAAAAGAAAAAATGTTGCACAAAAAAGCTGAAAAGAAAGAAGTAAAGTAATATTTCTCTTCTTTAATATAGAATTGGCTTGTGGGCTTTGCTTGCAAGCCTTTTTTATTTTAATCTGCAAATTAATTTATTGGCAGTTTACTCCGAAAGTCCTCTTTTAACAAAATTCTTTCCGTTCCAATATAAAATTTGACTGAGCAGAAAATTTTTATACTCCAGAGATTTGCTTAAATATGGCTTTAATATCCCCCATTTAACGAATGGATCTCTAATTCTGGCATATTCATCACTTATTTTTAATTTCACTTTTTTAAAATCTTTTGAAATAGAATATGTAATTTCTCCATTTTTCCTTGCGTTTAAATAAATTTTACAATTAATGGCATTTCTTTTCTTTTCAAATGATAAATCGCCGATTCCGCAAAATAAAGATTCATTTGGATTAATGATTTCTTCATAATCCTCATTTGGTAAAAGAATATAATCTTTAATTTTAATATTTTTTTTCCCTGAATAATTATAATATTTATTAGATGGAGCTTGACCATCACAGTCATCTATATTTATTGTGCCAACGGCTAATTTATGGAAAACATTATTTTTTGCACAAAAAATCAAATTTTTCACATTGCTTCCATTGTTTTGCAAAATATAACCTCCAATAATTAATCCCGGATGCCAGAATGTATCGAAAACTCTTTTACCTGTAGTTAAGCTTATCATATAAATTGCCGATCCAAAGGAATCTTCATTCTGGCTAAAAGCAACTAAAACCTTTTGATTTTTAATTGAGGAGGTATCAACAATAAAACTTTCATAATTTGCTGAAAGTGTTTCTCCGGGAGTCGAAATTGTATCGCTGAATAAGTAGCTCCAAATTTTATTACCTTTATAGTCGTAACAAATGATTCCGCCTGATTTAGTTTCGTTCTCTTGGCTTTCAAGAAGCTCATTTGAAGTTATTAACTCCTTTTTTTTATCATTGTTTATATCCACAAGAAGCTGAAAATTTTTCAAAAACCAAGGGTTAGTGATATTGTTATTATAAGCAAAAGATTTAGTAAATAGAACTTTACCGCTTTTGTTTTCAATAAATAGAGTTTGCCCGTCCCTGTGTAAAATAGATGGAAGATCATCGAAGTTTATTTGATAAAAATAAAAAGAGAGCATCAACAATAATATTACTAGAAGACTGACAACCCAATTTTTCTTTCCATAATTAATAGAACGAATAATCGGATTCTGCATTTTAATATCTATTAAGTTTCTTCGGTCAAGCAGATCTTGAAGGTCGTTTATGCCAATTATTTGCAGATCACGACTTGGATATAATTTTTTAAAGAATTCCAATCTTTTGACAGCAGTAGTTTTATTTTCATCAGGCACAATTAAAATGTTTATTACCGAATAAAAAGTAATCTCAACTTTTTTATTCATAATATTTTCATTCAGAGGAACTAATCTTCCGTTCTCATCAAAACCGCCAGTCAATGCAATATTTTCTTTAACTGAAATTAAACAGGATAGATTATAGAGCTTTATTAATTCTTCTATAAAACTGATTGCCAAAGCTGTACCTAGTGAACTTCCGGAATAATTTCCATATCTATGGTCAAATTGGATTATTACCTTATGATATTTGCCGATTTTTGTTAAATTTTTATTCAGGAAAGTTTTGGCAATATTCCATGATATCTTGATTTGCCTTTGCAATGACTCGTCTATTAATTCCTCGGAAGGTATGATAATAAAATTATCTTTGACATTACTTTTTTTTATATCAATCGAAAATGTTTCTAAAGTTCCGATATTGTAATCGAATTCTTCATTATTAGGCTTTTCAAGTATCGGGAAAAAGATTTTTCTTTGAGTTAATTCTGGAATTTTATAACCATTAAGGATTTGGTTTAAGTTTGATAGTTTGGATTCAAAAGAACTTATAAGAGAATTGATTTCATTTACTGTCTTGAGCTCCTTCTGATTTTGTTTTATGATGAGAAGTAATTTAAGTATATCTCTTGTAAATTCAGGATTAAAATAAAAAACTTCAAATTTGCTGCAGACGGAAATCAATTCATCTCTGAATTCATTAATGTAAGCTGCACAAATAATAGACGGAAATTCAAAAATTAATTTGTCGTAAAAGTCCTTTAATATTATTAATTTTTTCCTGGAAGATGATGATTCTAAAATTAATTTCTGAACTTTTTGTTTTAAGTCCTCTGCCTCAAAAGCTTTCATTTAGCATTAAAAATATATGATATGACAAAAATTTACTTAAATAAATAAAATATTGCAATCTTTTCCGTGAAAAAACAAAAATTCAAGATATTGAAATGTCGAATTGATTTTTTATTCTACTTCGATTAAGATTTTTTGAACGGTTTGTGCATTTTCTATTTCAATCATTTCAGATGGACTTGATAAATGGTATGATTCATTAGAGGGCAGCAGTGTAATTTTAAACTTTCTATAATCGTTATCTTTTTTTGAAAAGAAAAACAAAGTATTCTTATTATCATTTCTAATGAGTCTTATTAAATATTTAGACTCATCATCAATGTAAGTAATAGACTCAGACTTTTTATTTGCAAATTCAACAGTAGCAGCAGCCAACAGAGGTGTGTTTTCTTTGAATATAGATTTTGTTTCAACAGGGAGCAGTTCAAAGATTTTTATTTTGCTTAATATTTTATCAACGGCTTTCTTGCTTAAGTCGTTTTCAATTGTTGAATTTGAAATTTCTAAAAATGCTTTGCAAAATTTAATTTGTTCAGAAAACATATTTTCATTTAATTGAATAAATTCTTTTTTATCCGAAGTAATTGTGTCGGGGAAAAGAACATACTTAAATATTTCTTCTTCTTTAATTTCCATTATCTAATTTCTAATTAATTGGCTTTATTTCTTTTATATAATACATTTAAAATAACTGAATTAGGAAAACCTCTTGTATTTTAAAGCACCGGCTAAATATTTCTTTAATAATCTTAGTAAATAGTCTAAAATATTATGGTATTTAACTCTTAAATCATTATTCGTCAAATTATTAAAGTAAGGCTTCAAATAATCATCAAGCCCTGCACTCATGCCCCCGCCCTTTAGGTCAAATGCAATATTTTCAAGCACTTTTTTAAATATTTCACTCTCATTTATTGTAAACTTATTTTTCGATACATAGCGATTCTCTATAATTTTATATACTTTAAATAAAGATTCGGAAATAATTTGATCGACAAATAACTTTGATTCATGATTATCTTCAATTATTAGTTCATTATTGTTAGCGTTCACGTATAGCTGTTTAATCTTTATGACAAAATAATTTAACGGTATTGCAGGAAAATGTTCAGTGCTGTTTTTCAGAAAATCAAAAACATTTTTTAAAGCAATGTTAATTTTAGTGTTAATCAACAAAGATGGTAAATTATTAAACTCTGATTCGTTGATTATTGTACCCTTAATAATTTCATTATCTGATTCGACTATATATGAATGTCCGAAATAGTATATTTTTTTATATCCATTATTTTTGACATAGTACATTATACTGTTGTGTATACTTCCGTATAAAGGATCCAGCTCGTGAAGAATTGCAACGATAGTTTGGTCAACTCTTTTCCAAATCAAATTATATAAAAAAAATGCAGCATCCTCCTCGGAAGTTATTTCCTTATCCCATTTAGACATTATCTTTTTTATTAAGTTTAAATCTAAAAAGTTTTTCCTAATATAAAGGGGGGTAATAGAATCAATCGCAATATCAGTGAAAAATTTCCCATTATTTGTAAAGTAAGATTTGTACTTAAAATGTTTTTTCTCCAAATAAATCAAAGCAATATTATGCGAAATTTCAATAAGTT
>JAJXTM010000048.1 GCA_021783875.1 Bacteroidota bacterium | reverse complement strand
TCCGATCTTTTTTCAAGAACCGAGTTTAATAGAGTTTGCGAATTCATGCTTTTAAGAGTTAATGCCAGTAGAGAAAGTGCATAAGGATTTAATTCCTTTTTAATAAGAGTATTAATAATATTTATATATATTAAATGATTAAAATCTTTTCCTGCCATTATTTTAGTATAAGAGTATAACATAAATGCGGTAGTTGTCGGATCTAAATTATTGTATCCTTTTAATTGGCTAATCATATTGTCTAATCCGTATTTAAAGGACAAAGAGTCAACTTTATACCCCGCTTCTTTTGCCATATTCATTCCATAAATAACATAAGATGTCATGTATGGATTAGTTTCATCGTTTATCCACCAGCCCCAACCTCCATCCTTATGCTGAAAACTATATAGTCTTTTTAACCCAGCTTTAACAAACAGTGGCAAGTTTTTAATTGTTTTAGATTTAATCGGAGCATCTATTTTTCTTAATGTATTAATTGTGATTATTGCCGGTAAAAATCTGCTCATTGTTTGTTCAACACATCCATAAGGATAACCAGCAAGATCATCTAATGCTTTCAAAATAGATCCCGCTATAGAAGGAGCAATAGAAAAATTTAAATTTGCAGTGCGTAATTCAGAATTATTTGGAATTGTAAAGTATAAATTTTTATTGGTGTAATTTCCGGAGACCTCTGCTGATAGAGATGATATAGTTTTAATGCCCGCGGGATGAATCGGAACTGTTATTTCTAATGCATCAGATTCTTCGTCTGTCAAAGCTTCGGCAAATAATCTAGCACTATCGGCAGGTTCGGTTATCTTTATTTTCCAGTCAATCCTTATCTCAGAATTATTTTCCAAACGAATTTTATAAGTCTTATTTTTAGTCCATTTATTCAGTACTTTAGTATTAGTAAAATCTATCTTTGATTCTTCAAGCTTAACATTTTTAGCTGAAAATGAAATTTTAACATCCTTTGTTTTCTGTAAGTAATTATGAATTATTGTGGAAACTATGACCTCATCGCCTTGTCTAAAAAATCTTGGGGCTATTATTCGAATAAATAAGTTTTTTCTTGATATAATTTTATTCTCTGTTTGTCCTACTTCAGAGTTCTGAGTAATACCCTTAACAGTAGTACGCCATGTCGTTAAGTTGTCAGGCATCCTAAAATGAATAACTGCTTCACCATTCTCATCTGTGATTAAATCGGCTTTCCATAAAAGAGCATCTACGATATTGGAACGTATTTGCGGTTGGACTACGTTAGCTTCTCCCATGTTTTTGAACATAATTCCTTGCTGTGAAATGGTTTGTCCTAGACCCGAAGTCATTCTTATAAAATCACGCCCCCCTTCAAATTGTTTCGAAGGTAATTCTGGAATTGTATTTTGGAAATTTCCGAGATCAAAATTAGCTGAAGTCTTGCCATTCACATTGATGGTCCCTTTGTATAAAACTTCCGCATTATCTAATAGAATAAAAAATTCATATGGTCCACCTATTATATTTGCAAAAATAAAATTTCCCAGAGAATCTGTCTTTGATTTATAGAAGTTTTTATCATTATTTAGAATTGCGTAAATGTTTTTGAAGTCTACAAATCCAGGATGTGAATTTAATTTGCCGGATAATTCAGATAAACCAGATTTCGAGTTATTATTTTTGTCTGTAATTTTATTATCAATTAATAGTATTCTCCGGCTTGCTCCGTTGAAGCTGTTATTTTGAAGTGATGTATAAGCAGGTATAAAGGAAAATTTTGGAGCTAAGAAAAAGTCTTGAATATTTGAAGTGTTATCTTTCTTGACTGCATAAATACTTTCATCGATTATATCAATCGAAAGGTCAGCATTTTTAACCGGATTCCCCTTTTGATCCTTAACCAAAACTTTATAAAAAGCTTGATCTCCGGGTCTGTAAATTTTTTTTGAAGGTTGCAAAGTAATTTTTAGTAATTTGTCTTTATCCAGCACCCCAACCAACTTTGAGTTAGTATAAAGTTGTTGATTAAATATATATGTTACGGCAATATTGAAACTTGGTGCGAAATCCGCAGAAAGTACTTCCTTTATTTGGAGAGAATTTCCGCTAACATTATAAATTTTATATCCTAAGAAATTTGCCGCCTCATAGCTTACAAGAATTTGAGAGTGTGGTTGTGAAAGAAATACAAATGCATTCAATGTGTCTCCTTTAATGTAGGAGTCTTTATCAGTTACAATTCGGACACTGTTTTCAAATCCTTGCAATGTATTATTCCCAAAAATCCCAACTGTAAAATATCCTGAAGTAGTAATCCTTCTGCCTTTTTCATCATGTGCGATGACTATGTAATTATATTCACCATTATAAAAAGAACGGGGTATGAAGTTTATTACCGATTTCCCGCTTGAGTCGGTTGAATCATATAAAGTGTCTGCATGAGGAATAAAGTTATTTTTACCGGAAGAATTTTGCTCAGGATAATTTACAATTAATTTGAATTTTGTTTTAACTGGTAAATTCGAAAAATCTTGCGCATAAACTTTCAGATCAATTGCTTTACCTTTTAAGACAAAATATTTTTCCGGAGCTGTTGAAATATTAAAATTACCTCTAGATATAAAAATATCTTTGGTTTTCGTTATGGTCTGCCTTGAATTGTCTGTTATCTCTGCTTGAATTGTGTATGTATAATCATTACTTAGGGTCGAATCAATTCTATAATGAAAAATATAATCTCCTTTTTTATCTAACTCTCCTTCTTGCTGAAAAATTAATTCTTTTGCACTATGGTCAAAAATCTTGCCAGTATTAAATGAATTGTAAAACCATGAATACTGAGATTTAATCCACCATGGACGCCAATATGTGTGTCTAAAAATTTTTATGAAAACCTTACTGCCGGAAACCGGGGAACCGTAATAGTAATTTGCTGAAATTATAGCATTAAGAGAATCATTTTCTGCATAATTACCTTTTGGAATTTTAACTTTTACCAAAAATTCCGGTTTCTTATATTCTTCCACACTAAAAACGCCAAAATATGGTTGTCCATCTTTTACTATAATAACGTTATATTTACCAAGTTCGGCATCATCACTAAGTTTGAAGCTTCCGGATAAGGATCCGAACTCATTTACGGTTTTTTCTTGATTTGAAATCTCTTTCCTTTGTTGAGTCCTAATAATAACATTAAATTTTTCCCCGGTAACATTTAATAACTTATTACCATCCCGTCCCCGAATAATAGCTTTATAAAATACTATTTGACCCGGACGGTAAACGGGTTGATTAGTATAGATATATGCAACAAAAGGTTTAGCATCAAGTCGGAAATAAAAATATGGGTCGCTTAAAATTGTTTCGTCCTTTGTTTGTGCTACTAATAAAGCATTTTCATCTCCGAAGTCGATATTTTCTTTTATTGAGAACAATACCAATCCGCTGCTGTCAGAATTTTTACTTTGAAGAAGACGATTATCATTGTATAAGCTAAATTTTGTGTCTTTTATAACCTCTCCAGTTTTTGAATCAGCTACATATGCCAATACCTGTCTTCCGCTGTTTTTATAAATTATAGCTTTGGAGGAAACAATTACTCCGCAATATGCTACATGGTTACCCTTAATTGCTTGTAAAATATAATTTCCCGGGTCAGCAATTTTTCCTAATTCAAGATTATTATTAGAACCGAAATAAGCTGAGGTATTTATTGGAGAATCCCATTCCCGTATCAACTTTGTGTATTGTAATAAAACTTGCCTGTCGATTCCCCAAATATCAAAATTAATTCGAAGGGAATTTTTATCAACTTTGGAAAAATATTCAATAGGATTTGTAATCTTAAAGAGCCTGAGTTGAAAGTTATTATCTGTTTTAGAATTAGAAGAAATGTTGACTGTAACATCGCTGCCAGGACTAAAAACTTTATAGCAAGATATATTAAACCTTTCTCCAAAATTTGGATCAACTTGTTGCGAATAAGTTTTTGTTAGACCAGCTAACGTGAATAATAGAAAAGAATTAACAAGAAATTTAAAAATTGGAGATGACATAATTTTTTTTAATTTGTTGATAGAATGATAGACATTTCTGGGCTAAATATAATAGATTTTTCTAGAATAAATTATCTATTTATAAATGGTTTATCATTGTCTTCAAATTCTAAGTCGATTTTTATAAAAACCAACTAAAAAACGAAAATAGTAGAAAATTTGAATTTTTAGCCCGTTGCCTATCCAAGTTCTTTTTATATTGAATTTCCATATCCTCGAGTCTAACTTTGCTTCGTTAAAAATATGTTAAACTAAAACATGAGGTACTTATTGAAGTCAATATCAAAAGTGCTAATCATTTTAGGAATGATTACTTTGGTAGGGTTTACGATCATGTCAAATGAGTCTGCTAAACCAATGTTACCGGTTATTAAGACCGAGAAAATTACGGTAACCAATGACGAAAATAGTTCAAACTCCTCGATAGTAAGTTATATTAACAAAGGTACAATGTTAGCATCCTGGTACGGATCAAAGTTTCATGGTAAACAAACTGCAAATGGTGAAGTTTATAACCAGATGGCATTTACGGCTGCAAGTAAAAGTCTCAGGTTTGGTACCCTCTTAAAGGTTACCAACCCAAAGAATGACAGATCTGTAATCGTAAGAGTCAATGATAGAGGTCCTTATGTACACGGTAGGCAGCTTGATCTTTCCAAAGCAGCTGCTTTATCATTGGGTATGGCTAAGAGGGGAGTTATTAGGGTTAAAGTTGCTCAACTGAGCCTTAAAGGAATTAACTTTCCGGTCATTAACCTGAATTAAATATAATTTACTATCAATTAAAATAAGCCCGGAATGTACCGGGCTTTTCCTTTTTGCAGTATATCATTCATAATTTCCAGACAAATTGTTAAATTAGAATTGTTTAATTATTCTGATTTTGTGAGTTCTATAATGAATTTCATATCACTGAATTTAATTGAAAGTATTAATAATGAAGTTAAACCTTGGCTGTGGTAATGATTTAAGAAAAGATTATGTTAACCTAGATATTGTCGATTACGGGGGTAATAGAATTCATGATATAAACAGTTTCCCTTATCCGTTTGAAGACAATACATTTGATGAAGTTTTTGCCTCTCATGTTCTTGAACATTTAGATAGCTTTCATAAAACAATCACAGAATTGTACAGAATATTGAAATCGGATGGGTTATTAATTGTTTATGTTCCATTTTTTTTAAATACTAAATACTTTGGAGAACCGGATCATAAAATTCCGTTTTCAATCAGATCATTCGATAATTATGAGTACATTGGCAATCGTAAGTTAAAATTTTATGAAAAATGGAAATTAAACCATAGGACAAATTATGAAGGAAAAGCACAATTTGAAGTATTAGACAAAAAATTCATTTCATCTCACTTTATACCTTTGAAATGGATGGACCCAATTTTAAATATTGAACCTGTTATTTATGAAAGGTTTTTTGCTGGGTTGTTTTCACCGGAAGAAGTATATTTTAAATTAAGGGCAGTTAAAAATTGAAATAATTTATGAATATTTTTCTAAATCATTCAGTCTAAAAACTTATTCCTTGTGCTTAGCTTTTCAATCCTTCTATTATAATTAGTAACCATCCTATGAGAAAACTTACTCCACCAAAAGGAGTAATTATTGCATAAGCATTTATGCCTGTGATCGCATAAAAGTACAATGAAAAAGAAAAAAGTATTATTCCGATAAGGAAGAATAATGCACTTCTAAAAAATTTTGAATTTCCACTGACTGCAATGGCTAAAATTACCGCAGAGTGAATTAAATGATATAAAACTCCAGTTCTATAAATTTCAATCGATGCGGGGGAAAGAATGTTTTTAAGTCCGTGAGCTCCGAAAGCTCCTATTAATACCCCGGTAAAACCTGCAATCCCGGAAATTATAATCCACAGCTTTGTGTTTTTCATCTTTCTTCCTTAGGAAATTTGAAAGTAAATAAATACATTTAATCACTAATATGAAATTAGTAAATTTGCCTATAATAATTATAGATATAGAATAAATGAATAAATTTGAATTACACTCAAATTACCAGCCATCGGGAGACCAGCCAAATGCCATAAAAGAATTGGTAGAAGGAATTAATCGCAAAGATAAATATCAAACTCTTCTCGGCGTTACAGGGAGCGGCAAAACTTTTACGATATCTAACGTAATTCAACAAATAAATAGACCTACATTAATTATCTCTCATAATAAAACATTAGCTGCACAACTTTATTCCGAATTCAAAGCGTTCTTTCCAAACAATGCAGTTGAATTTTTTATAAGCTATTATGATTATTATCAACCGGAAGCATACGTGGTCTCAAGAGATCTTTTTATTGAAAAGGATTTTTCAGTCAATGAAGAAATTGACCGCCTGAGGTTAAAAGCTACCACTGCTCTCATTGAAGGTAGAAGAGATGTTATTGTAATTGCAAGTGTTAGTTGTATCTATGGTATAGGCGCTCCTCAGGAATATGCTAACCAAATAATCTTTCTAAAGAAGGGTGAAAAACTCTCCCGAAAAAAATTGCTGAGAGATTTGATAGAAATTCATTACATTCGCAACGATACCGATTTTACTCGAGGGTCCTTTAGGGCTCGAGGTGATGTTGTAGAAGTCATTCCGGCATATCAATATGAAGAAGCTATAAGAATTGAGTTTTGGGATGATGATATAGAAAAGATTTCAATTATTGATGCTGTAACTGGTGAAGTTCTTAGAGAGTCAGATTCCGTTCCTGTCTATCCGGCTAAATATTTTGTTTCGAACCGAGAACAAATTCAAAAAGCTATCCATGGAATTGAACTAGAACTAGATGATCGCCTTAAATACTATTGGAAAGAAGAAAAATACCTCGAAGCTCAAAGAATTGAACAGCGGACAAAATTTGATATAGAAATGATGAAGGAAATTGGCTATTGTGCTGGTATTGAAAACTATTCAAGACACATGGACGGAAGGGAACCAGGATCCCGGCCATTTAACCTTCTTGATTATTTTCCTAAGGATTTTTTATTAGTAATTGATGAATCTCACGTTACCCTACCGCAACTGCGTGCAATGTATAACGGCGATAGAGCCCGGAAAGAAAATTTAGTTGAGTATGGCTTCCGACTTCCATCCGCTTTGGATAATCGTCCAATGAAGTTTGAAGAGTTTTCAAGTATGCTTGATCAGGTGATATTTGTCAGCGCTACTCCCTCGGATTACGAGCTTGAAAAAAGTGGTGGCGTTATTGTGGAGCAAATTATAAGACCTACCGGTTTACTTGATCCGGAAATTGAAGTTAGACCGATAAAAGGTCAGATTGACGATCTTATAAGTGAAATTAGAAAAAGAGCCATTATTAAAGAAAGAATACTTGTTACTACTCTTACTAAAAAGATGGCTGAAGATTTATCCGATTACCTCGATAAAATTGGTATAAAAGTAAGATATATTCATAGCGATATTGATTCTCTTGAACGTGTAGAAATTCTTAGAGATTTGCGTCTTGGTGATTTTGATGTCCTAGTCGGGGTTAATCTTTTGAGAGAAGGTCTTGACCTTCCGGAGGTTTCCCTGGTTGCAATAATCGATGCGGATAAAGAAGGTTTTTTAAGAAGCGCTCGTTCACTTATGCAAACTGCGGGAAGAACTGCCCGGAATGTAAATGGAAGGGTAATTATGTACGCAGATATTATTACCGATTCAATGAAAAAAACAATTGATGAAACCGAGCGAAGAAGGAAAATTCAAACGCTGTACAATATTGAAAATAATATCTCTCCTCAAACTATATATAAAAGCATTGAGGAAATTATGTCTTCTACTTCAATTGCAGATGTACGTAAGAAGGAGGAAAAACAGGACTTCTCCTTTGCTAAAGTATCTGAACCAATATTAAAATATATGAATATTGATCAAAAAAAAGATCTGGTTGAACAGTTAACTTATGAGATGCATCAAGCAGCAAAAGATTTAGAGTTCGAAAAAGCTGCTTCGCTAAGAGATGAAATTAATCGACTTAAAAAAATTCTTAATGGGAAATGAAATATTATCGTATTACTATAATACATTTATTGAATGAATATCATTTTCCTTTTTTAATTCAAGTTAGATATTAAATTAAAACTGGTTCTTAAACTTTTCAAAATCTAGTTTTAAATTTTTTAATTCAGAATACAGATATTCAATTTCTTTTTCTAATTTTTCTATCCTACTCTCAACTCCTTTCTGATCAGAAATATCAACTTCATCTGTTTCAGTAATAGTAGGTACCCCGGAAAACAAATGAGTAAATCTTGATTCTTTCATTCCAGATTGTCTGGGAAGCTTAATTACCATGGGATTTTCTTTTTCAACCAATTTTTGTAGAACCTCATCAATTTGCTTTAGGCTGTCAAAGTCAAACATTCTCCCGCTTCTACCCTTTATTTCCCCGGGAGTCTGCGCTCCTCGAAGCAAAAGTGTACAAATTACAGCAATTTCATCAGACGATAAATTTAATAATTCTGTAAATGTCTGACGATATTTTGCTACTCTAATATCGTTCCCTGTAACTCTCCTAGCCATTCCTTTTCCCCGAAGCTTTTCCAATGTTTCTTCAATAATTTTCTCATCGAAAGAAACTACCGGTTCACGATTTGATTTTTGATTGCAGGCATTCATTAATGAATTTATAGTAAGTGGATAATATTCTGGTGTCGTTAATTCTTTTTCGATTAAAGAACCAATAACCCTGACTTCTTCAAACGTCAAATCGAAAATCATAATAACTACTTTCAAAGATTAAATAAAATAATTATCCAAAGAAAGAATATCTATATATGAAAACAAAATATCTATTTATTTGATATCAACTTAAGTTCTACCTTGTTATTGAAAATTTCACTGTATCTTTAATAGCAGATGCAAAAACACCTATACCATCACCATTAAATATTAGAACTGGTTCATGGAAGTTACCGTCAAATTCCTGGACCGAAGGCGCAGTCATCAAATAGTCTTTAAAATTAACATCACCTGCATAAACAATAACTGAGTAATTACTGTAAAACCACGTGTCACGAATATTTAGAGTAAATGGGTATGTATTGCTAGAAAAGGAGTTAATATTATTCAATGTCTCATATCTGAATTTGTAATCATTAAAATTATTCAAAACTTTAACTGAATCCAGATTATTTCTAAAAGCATTATTATAAATAAAATTATTAAGACTTGCGGAATCAGGCACAATAGAAAAAACATAAAACTCTGTGCCGGGAGAAGTTTTAAAATTAATAGTAATTGGTGCTGAGTTATAGACAAAGGTTCCTAGATTTTTATTTACAATTGAAAACCCTTTTTGAGGCGTTGTCGTTGTAGATGTTGTATGAAGATTTTTGCCGTCTATTGTTGCATATACCTCTAAAGTATATGATTTCCCATAATCTATAATTATCTGGTTATTAAAATAAGAGTTCTTCTGTGGATCAAAAGCTAAAGGTATACCGTTTATTGTAACCGTAACTTTGTTTATCGAAGGTGAAAGGTAAAGTTGAGTCTGATCAATAGGAGCGCCAAGAGCATAATTTCTCATAAGCTTTATATCGTTTACAGTTTCACCACAATATAAGTATCCTTCTACAGTTATCTTTGGCTCATAAGGGGCACTATTTACATCTACACCAGGGCTGCCGCATTCAAATAATATCAACGAAAAGATAATTGGGAAATATAATTTTATGTATTTCATATTGAATTTCATTTTTGTTTTCTAAAATTTTATTGTTACACCGAGACTCGGAAGAAAAGGAAGCATATCTACAGTGGTTATGTTTTGTACAATCATTCCATTCGTAATATTGCTGCTATAGTTGATGAACCAGACATTCTTTCTGTTGCCGATATTAAAAATTTGAAGATATGGGGCAAGTGACCATGAACCGTAATTCTTTTCCCAGGTAATGCTTATATCTAACCTTATATATGCCGGAAGTCTGTAAGTATCAATTGCTCCGGGATATAATTTATATCCGGGAAGGTTCTGACTTCCGGTATTATAATTATCCCAATTGGGAAGTGAGTTGACAAAATAGGCAGAAGACGGAACTGTAATTGGTTGTCCGGTTGTATAAATGAAATTCAATCCTAATATCCAATTTGAAGAATGTTTTGTTGTATTTCCGCTCCAATTGCCTTTAAATATATCTGTAACATTTCCGTTTAAAACAAAATTAATTACTGATGTTCTGTCTTGTCTTGGTAGAAATGAGTTCCCTTGATTAATACCGTCAAAAGTATATTTTGTTTGAGATAATGAATAAGATACCCATCCTGTTACTGCACCGATATCTTTTCTCAGCATTAGCTCAAGTCCAATAGATCTGCCGTCCCCTCTGGTAAAAAGATTTTGTGAAGAAGTATAAACAGGATTACCATTCGCTTCAAAATAATTTGGCTTTATTTCTGCCGTATAATTTTGATTAAATATATATAAGTTTTTATAATTTTTTAAATAAGTTTCAGCTTCAAAGACAAAAAAGTTACTTATTTGCTGTTCATAACCAAAAATAAAATGACTTGCTGCAGAACTATTTATATTCTTATCTGCCATCATCCAAATACTTGAAAGAAATAATCTTTGAATACTATCTACATATTGATCATATAATCCGGTAGCAAATTTTAAACTGCTTGTTTCAGATAGACGGTACTTTACTGATAATCGAGGCTCATAATTTGTGAAAGTTTTGTCAGAAGCAAATTTATTATATCTTAATCCGGCTTCGATATTCCATATAGGAACCGGCTGCCAAATAAGGCTGGCGTATCCATTTATTTCATTTGCCTTATTAGCAAAATCTACAAGACCGGAATTCCAGCTGAAGTTATACAAATTATTAAGTTGTTTATACTCTGCACCTACTTTTAGGTTCATTTGATTAGTTAAATAATAAACAAGAGATCCTTTTACAGTATAGTCGCTTAAAGAATTAGTTTCTTCAAGCGGCTGTGATTGATTGAAACTGAAATTAGAATTAAAATTACTGTTAGTTATTAAAAAATTCGAGAAAATTTTATCGCTAAATAGATGTACCCAATTAATTGATCCGAGCTTATTTCCCCAGTTATATAGAACGTGGGGACTTTGAGGAGAGCTGTTATTTACCTGAAAATTAAGATTATCGCTGCTTCCGAAATAACTGGCAGTGATATTATCTTTATCTCCTAATTGAAAAAATCCTTTTAGGTCACCATCATAGAAATAATAATTTGGAAGATTCTTGATAAATTTTGAATAAGTCTGATCAATATAAGTTCTTCTAAAAGATCCTGATAATGAACCAAAAGAACCAAGTGGCATTTGTAGCGTTAAATTAGCTGCAATAAGGCTTAAATTAAAATTGCCTTCAAATTTATTTCTGTTACCGTCAAGGTCAATTACATTAATTACGGAAGAAAGCCTTCCTCCATATTCAGCACCAAAACCTCCTTTTGATACCTCAACTCTTTTGATTGCATTTGTATTAAAAGTCGAGAATATTCCAAAAGCATGTTCCGGATTATATATTTCAGCCCCGTCCACCAAATATAAATTCTGGTCAGGTGTACCGCCTCGGACGTAAATAGCCGATGAAAAATCCGAGATTGAAGTAATCCCCGGCATTGTTTGCAAAGCACGGAGTAGATCTGCTTCAACTACCTTTGGGATATCATTTACTTGCTGTGAATTCATTACAATTGTGGAGAGTGGCTTTGCAAAAAGTCTATCTGCAAGCTTTATTGAATCTCCTTTTACAAGGATCTCCCCAACTTTATATGCTTTTGGGACTAAATAAACTTTTAATATTTGGTGCCTCCCGTCTATATTCAGATTTTTCTGAATATTATTATAACCTATATAGCTTATAATCAATTTTTGCTTCCCTTTGGGAACATCTAATATTACAAAATAACCGTTATTATTTGTGATATTTCCCAAATTAGTTCCCGATATATAAACATTAGCTCCTATTAGAGATTCACCGGTAGATTTATCATATATATAACCGCTAATTGTGGAAGTGTTATTTCCTTGGCCAAAACTTGTAAAAGTTAAGAATATAGAGATTAGGAGTGTAAAGGAAATTATCTCCTTTTTGTACATAAAAAATTCCTTGTGTAATATTCAAATAATTAAATAGTCTGATTAATTAATATTCAGGGTAAGGTATATTTATATACGAAAGGCAATTCCTTTTAAGCAAGCTTGATTGTAAATAGTATTAAAATTGTAAAGAAATATTTATTAAACAAAAATAAAATATATTTATATAAATTTAAGGCAAATTAATTTCTCCATTTTTAAAAAAAATTATACATATTGCAATCAACTTAATTTTTGTATTAACTAAAAGTATTATCAGTTTTATTATTTATCCTGTGATCTTTCTAATAAAAATAGTAAAAGAAAAAATCGAAATTGAGGCGTTCCTTCTTTCTCAAAAATGATTTTATACTTATCTTTACAAGTAATTTTAATAAAAAGAGTTAATAATGACGAACCTTTCAACAAAAAGACTTCACGAATTAAGGAAGAAATTCTCGGGTCTTAAAATCGCTGTTGTCGGAGATATGATGCTTGATTGTTATTTCTGGGGAGATGTAAAAAGGATCTCTCCTGAAGCACCGGTTCCTGTAGTCGAAGTTGGTAATGAGTTTTACCGGTTTGGCGGAGCTGCAAATGTAGCCCTAAATATTCTTAAATTAGGAAGCATACCGATTCCAATCGGAGTAATTGGCAAAGATAATTATGGTTCTATTTTTTCGTCTCTTATTAATGAAATCGGTATTTCAAATGAGGGACTTATAATTGACGAAAGCAGACCGACAACGGCAAAGACTCGAGTCATAGCAGATAATCAACATGTTGTCAGAATCGATAAAGAAAGCAAAGAGTATTTGAATGACGAAGTACAACTTAAAATATATCAATTTATAGAAGAAAAAGCTGATGGTTTTGACGGAATAATCCTTCAAGATTACAACAAAGGAGTCTTAACTCCTTCTTTAATAGAAAAAACGATTGCACTTGCAAACAAAATGAAAATATTGGTGACTGTTGATCCTAAGTATAACAATTTTTTTAACTATAAAAATGTAACTGTCTTTAAACCTAATAGGAAAGAAGCTGAAGACGTTTTAGGTATGAAAATTAAAACGGATGGGGATATTTCGGAAGCTGGAAAAAGATTATTGGATAGATTAAATTCCAA
>JAJXTM010000338.1 GCA_021783875.1 Bacteroidota bacterium | reverse complement strand
GATAGAGCCAATGCTGCATAAGCCTCAGAGAGCGTCGCATCATACATTAATGCTTTTAAGCTTGCTTCGATAGCTTTATCCAGTAATGATTTATTTCTTTCAAAGTAAAGAAACAAATAGGCATTAGACTCACTCAATCCGGCGTAAGCAGATGCATAGCGGGGATCAACTTCAATTGCTTTTTGAAAAAGCTGAATAGCAAAATGAATATTAGTTTTTGTCATTCTATAAAGGAAATCTCTTGCCCTCAAGTATAGGTCAAAAGCTTCGGCATTCAGTGTTGAACGCTTTTCCAACACAACCTTTTCGGTAGGTGATAGTTTGAGTCTAAGAGCATCTACAATTTCTTTAGAAACCTTTTCCTGAATATCGAAGACATCAGCTAATTTTCCTTTAAAAGTTTCAGCCCACAATTGTGAGTCTTTATCAACATCTATAAGCTCTACAGTAATTCTAAGATTATCCTGAAACTTTCTTACACTACCAGCGAGGATATAGCGAGTTCCCAATTCCCTGCCTATAGTTTTAATATCTTTATTAGTCCCCTTATAGCGCATAGACGTAGTTCTTGGAACGAGTCTAATGTTTTTCAGTTTGGAAAGACTGGCAATTAGTTCTTCCGTTAATCCGTCAGTAAAATAATCACTATCGGTATCAGGGCTAATATTATCAAATGGAAGGACAACAATTGCTTTTTCATTCCCGTTATTAACATTAGTTTGCAATTCTTTCTTAATTGAGTCAAGTGATTCCAGAAGTTCGTCAACGCTTTGGAATCTTTTATCAGGTTCTTTTTCAATCATTCTCATTACAAAAGCATCTATTTGGTGCGGTATCTTTTTATTTAATAAATTTGGAGCTGCAGGAGATTCATTAGCTATTAAATAATATAAACCTGCTTCATGTTCAGATTTAAATGGAAGTTCACCGGTTAATATTTCATAAAATAAAACACCAAGCGACCATATATCAGACCTCATGTCTGCGGGCAGACCGTGAGATTGTTCAGGAGACATATAAGAAAGCGTTCCCAACGATGTACCGGTCTTAGTAATTCCCCCTTGCTGCATAAGTTTAGCCAGACCAAAATCCATGATTTTCATTCTACCGTCTTTAGTAATCATAATGTTTTCAGTCTTTATATCGCGATGAATAATATTCAAATTGTGAGCAGTTTTCAATCCATTAGCGATTTGTAGTATCCATTCAATAGCCTGCGAAACAGGTAATCCCGTTCCTTTAGTGATTCTAGGAAGGTATGATTTCAAAGTTTCCCCGTCAACATATTCCATAACCAAAAAGAGTGCAGAATCTTCTTCATCTATCTCATAAATACCGAGAATATTCGGATGATTAAGAGCGGCAGCAGATTTTGCTTCCCTCATAAATCTTGCTTTGTTATCATCAGAAGATGCGAGGTGAGAGGGTAAAAATTTGATTGCAACACTTCGACCGAGTTTCATATCTTCAGCTTTATAGACAATACCCATTCCGCCTTCGCCTAATTTTTCAGTTATCTTATAGTGAGTTACTGTTTGACCTATTTTATCTTGCATTTTTTCCTTTCATAAACGTAAAGTAAGTATTATAACAGAAGAGAAATTGTTAAAGAATTAAATAGAAAGAACTTTAAAGAAAACTTTTCCCGGTTACTATATTATAACCCTCGATTTTAAAATCATCGGAAGTTGAAACTATTGCGCCGTAGTTCTTCTCGAGGGACATTTTCCATAAATAGAATTGAGAAAAGGTATGTTTAATAATATTAGTCAGCTCCTGAAATTTTCCGCTAGCTTCATATTTTTCGGCATATTCCTTTTTATCCCAAATGGTAACAGAGATAAATTCATTTTTTTCATTGACGCTTTCGGTCAGGTAAACATATCTGCAGCCTTCGGTCAATTTTAGAGACGGAATAATATGTTCGGCGTAGAGTTTTTTAAATTCATCAAGTTTATCATCCTGGATAACCAATGAAAGAACGCGTACAAACATATTTGAAGAATGAGACATGAATTCATCACTGTCCTCATTTTTAACTGCAACCACATACTTTTTAGTAACTGGCTCTTCTTCAACAGGAGCGTAAAGAAGTTCAGAATTTTCAGAAAGCTGAAGTTTCCATTCTGCAGATTCCGACAGATATATTTTAGCTTGACCTAATAATTTTTTATATGGTTCGCTGGATTCGTATTTTTCAGCGTGAGCGAGAGTTTGCCAAAATGTCAATGAAATTAATTCATTTTCTTCAGGTTTTGATTTTATCAAACCTGCAAACAGACATCCGGGTGTTTTATGAAGTTCCGGCATAACCTCAGTTTCATAGAAATTCTTAAATTCGGAAATACGATCCAGTTTTGTTTTTAATTGGAGAAATCGCATGAACATTTTATTTAACTCCTTTCCGGGAGTATTAAATGAAAAAAATCATTTTAATTATTTATCCGCTAAATAATCAATAGAAAGTCATTAGATTTTTGGATACCAGTTTCAAATGGTATGACAAGCAAATTTATTTTATACCAGCTTCAGCAGGAATTATAAATTATTATTAAGATGAACTATAATATTTGTTTACACTGTTTTAATTATTACCAAAGTCATATCATCCATTTGTTCAGCATTACCTGAATGAGAATTCACGGTTTTAATAATTAATTTAATTAAATCAGATGCCGATAAATCCTTATTTGTTTTAATTAAATCAATAAGTCTCTCTTCGCCGAATTCCAGCTCATCGGAATCCATAGCTTCGGTAATACCATCTGAATAGACAACCAGAATTGAATCAGGTGGGAAATCGATAGTCTTTTCTTCAAAAGATACTTCGGGTAAAATTCCGACAACAATTCCGCCTTCTTTTAACTTTGTTACTTCCCCATGACTGTCAATTAAAATCGGTTCATTATGTCCGGCATTGCAAAATGTAATTTTATTCTGCATTGAATT
>JAJXTM010000047.1 GCA_021783875.1 Bacteroidota bacterium | reverse complement strand
GCACTGCTGACATAACATTGGTTCCAAACTAACTTTAGGATCTTCTTGGCTACCAGAATAATATCTATCTATTCTTATCCATTGCATTTCCCTATTAACTTTTACTTGATCTTTCCCAACAATAGGGATATTATTTTCAGCATTACATGATATAACACATTCTCCGCAACCTATACACTTATTCTGGTCAATAGACATTCCCCATTTTACGCCGGGATAGTCATTAGGATTGTATAGGCTTTGTGTATTATCAGGGCGCTGTTCACGAATAAAATTTGGATTTTTAATATAATCATTTAATGTGCCTTCAAGAATAATCTTCCTTGCCTCGACAACACCAGAAACAAGCGGATCATCTACAGGGTGGTGTTCCATTGTCGAAATGATTTCATAACTATCACCGGTTTTTTTAACGGAAGAAGATATAAAGAGCCAAGGCGAAATACCATCAGAAACAGATAGCAGGACGTTACCATTAAAACCTGTACCCAACCCAACAATTCCGCATTTTGTTCTACCATATCCGAGTTCAATTGTAATAGTTTTGTCAGATGATCCAGGTTGAATAATGACCGGTATATTTAATTTTCGATCTCCGACAAAAATTTCAATTATATCGGAATCTTTTACATTTAATTCCTTAGCAGTAGCCGATGAAATTGCAGCATAATTATCCCAAGTTACTTTTGATACCGGATGAGGTAATTCTTGGAGCCAACCATTATTAGCATATTTTCCATCACCGACTGAATAACTTTCTTTCAAACAAACAACATAGCCTGGACTTTTGCTTTGTTTTACATTTAAGATTTCTATAGCTGATCTATCAAAACTATTTATACTAGTTGGCGCTACAGTGGTATTTACTACTCCTCTTTGTAAGGCACCAAGCCAAAATCTATTAAAATCTATTTCTTCATTTAGTGTAGGATAAATATTATTTTCCCAATTATTCATCAAATAATCATGATAAATATTTTCGTTATGATTACCGGATATCCAGGATAAAAGAACTTCTTCTTTTTGCCTTGTATAAAAAAGAGGAGAAATAACTGGTTGTTGTAACGAATAATAATTTTTATGTGTTTGAGCATCTCCCCATGATTCAAAAGGATGGCTAATTGGTATAACGAAATTAGAAAATTCGGAAGTTTCATTTTCACTTTCGCACATTGAGATAACTAGAGGTACTTTTTTAAGAGCAGCAGCAAAACCTAAGTCCTTGGGAAGATGGAAAACCGGATTTGAATCAAAACAAATAACTGCTCCCACCTTTCCATTATTAATCGATTCTACTAAATTTTTCCATTCATCAACTTTTGATAAGGGATAATCATTTATATCAACGGTATCCGCGACATACAATTTAGAATTACCCAGAATGTCATTTAATAAGTTAACAGCGATATGAACATTTTCGGGAAGTGTTCTACCCGCATAAATAATAGATGCACCCTTATTATTCAATAGATCTTTGACTAATAAATCAAGTATATTTCCATAAAGAGAATTCTTTTGAGCGAAATCATAAAGGTCATAATCGCCAAAATCAGCATTATCTGAACCGCCTATCTGCTTTGATACTTCTTTTAGTAAAGACATTACAAATTCAAATTGAAGATCGGGACGCAGCCTCATTCTATAATCTGAGTTCATTCCTGTTAATGAAAGATTACCTTCAATTGAATAAAGTCTGTTAAAATTATTCAGGTCACTAGAGTTTCTTTTTTCGGCGAATAATCTTGAGGTTTCAACTTTATTACCATCAGTTCCCAAAAAGTCAGATTCCAAAGAAAGAATAATTTTAGCATTTCCCCATTTAATAGACGGGAAATTATTTGTCCCATAACATTTTTTCCAGGCAATATTTCGGATTGATTCATTGAACAATTCATATGAATAAATTTTAGCAGTTGAAAATTTTTGCTGAAAATCAGATAGAACTTTTGAAGTTGTCGGAGAAATTATTTTATGCGAAATTATTGATATTTCTTGACCATTAATTTTTTTCAGAGCATTTGCTGTTTCATTATCTATATTTTGCCATGAAGATTTAATGAATTCGCCATAGCTATTCTTTTTTAAAGGTTGTTGTAATCTCTCCGGATCATATAAACCTAGAATTGCGGCTTGAGCTTTAGCAGTAGTTTTTCCTTTACTTAGGGGATGGTCGGGATTACCATCTACTTTTATAGGTCTTCCTTCTCTTGTTTTTATTAAAATACCATAATCAATCCCATTTTCAACATAAGTAGAAGCATAATAATTAGGAATACCTAATGTAATATCTTCAGGTTTAGTTCTATACGGAATTATCTTACCATTACCTCGGTAGTCAGAACAACCAGCAGCAGCAAAAGCAGCTGAAGCACTAACAAGAGCTAGAAATTTCCTCCTCGATAGACTAGACAATTTTCCTAGCTCAAAACCTTCAATCGTCTTTTTATTAAATTCATTTTTTTTAGATTCAGTGAAAGTAACATCTTGATAAAGTTCTTTGAAACCTTGCCAATAATTGGAATCTGTTTTTTTTGGTTCAAGATTATCCTGCCTATCAATAATTTCAGCCATTCCTATCACCTAATTTTTTACGATTAACCGAAAGTGGATTAATTCTAACTTTAACTTTATCAGTGTTATAATTCTGCATTAACTTATTTTTTATTACGGAATTAAATGGGAAAGACTTAAGCAGCATTAAAGAAGCTAATCCAGCTCCTACGGTATAAAAGAATTTTTTTCTTTTCACTTTTTTAATAAATAATTTTTGGATATTCATTTTTTTACTCCTAAAAGTTAACGATGACAAGCATAACAATTTTGAGGTCCATTTTTAATATTTTTCAAATAAGGTAGTCTAGCCTTAGCGTTTCTATGGCAATCAAGACAAGCTGACATCGCGAAAGAATGCACCTGTACTATTCTCTCCATCTGCGGAACATTTCCATGACAACTTTCGCATCTAATACCCATATTCACATGAACGCTATGGTTGAAATATACGAAATCAGGTACTCTATGTACTCTTACCCAAGGAATAGGCTTATTTTCATTATAATAGGCAGTAAGTTTTATAATTTCAGGAGTATCTTTTCTAGCAATTGAATGACAATTCATGCAGGTTTGTGGAGGAGGAATCATAGCTTGACGAGATTGATCAGCCCCTGTATGGCAATATTGACAATCTATTTTCATTTCGCCCGCATGCAATTTATGGGAAAAATTGATTGGTTGAACGGGACTATAACCAACCATATCTCTTTCAGATCGAGAAGCAAAGTATGTAACAGTAAAAGAAATAATTATAACAAATATTGTTATGGGAATACGTATTCTAATTATATAATCAAGTAAAGATTTTTTCATCGTAAACCTACACTATTTGATAGAAATGACATGAAAAGTATAATAAATTCACTTATATAATAAAATAAAATATTCCGCTATTTTATTTTATTAACATTTCAACTATTTTGATTTGAAAGCAGGTGGAAATACCCGCAAATTTTAGTATTAATTTAACACGATTTAAATAATGTTAACCAAACTTATAATATTCAATAAGTAAATAAAAGAGTTAAATATTTTTTTTCACACATTACTGAACTTGAATGTATATAAGAATAGATCCCATACATTTTTTTTAACATCCAAAATTTATTTATAATTTTTAATTTCTTAGGTGATATATGTCATTATTAAATTCCCTAATTAACAGAACATATAAAATTATTGTTATTAAATCTTAATTAAGTTTATATTCTTTAGAAAAATATTTGAAATTGTATATGTGCGATTAAATATTTTTATTACAATTATTAATTATTTATTATTATTTCTTAACAAATAGTTATATATTTTTGTATTATTTAAGATATTCAATGCACTTTTAAATTGAATATCATCAGATAAGATTTCTTCAATTTCTCCATCATTTCCCAAATATCTAGAAGCCAGTTCTATTTTGATTTCGTCAGTAATTTCTTTTTGATACTTTAATAAATCATTTTCTCCAATATTTTTGAATTCGCTTTTAACTTTTTCGAGATTTCCATATATAGTGTTATTAAAGTTTTTTGATTTGACTAAAGCCAATAATTTATTCACATCCTCTTCTTCCGGCGATTTGTAAATATATTTTTGTTTATTTAGATATATTCTAAAATCATCAAATACTTTCTGACCATTAATTGAGTAAAAGTCATCTTTCGCATTTGCATAATAATAATAGTCCGCAAACTGAAAGAATAATCCTTTAGCTAATAAATCTTTAGTTATATCTCCTTCCTCAATATAAGGGATAGTACTATCGGGGGTAATACCTCCAGCAGAAAAAACATCTCTCTTATTATCTGTAAAGAACTTATTCTTTACAACAGTATCAACTTCTACAATAGCTTTATTATGATTGGCATAATCAATTTTCTGAATACATCGACCACTGGGAGTATAATACTTTGCAGTTGTTATTTTTAATGAAGTATTAAAATCAAGTGGGGTAATTGTTTGAACTAATCCTTTCCCAAAAGATTTTGTACCTAAAATAACACCTCGATCATGATCTTGTATAGCACCGGCAACGATTTCGGAAGCAGAAGCTGAACCGCCGTCTATTAAAATTGCTAATCTGCTATCACCAAGCAAGGGTTCTTGATCAGAAAAGTAACTTTTTTTGCTATCTTCTTCTCTACCTTTTGTAGAAACAATCAATTGGTGATTTTTTAGAAAGTTTTCACAAATATTTACAGCCACATCGAGTAATCCTCCAGGATTTCCTCTTAGGTCTAAGACAACTGACTTAATTTCCTTTTCAGCTTTTAATTTTTTTAACGCAGTAATTACCTCATCACTTGCAGATCTGCTAAAGTTTGTTAACCTCATATAAACATTATTACTATTTTTGGGATAAAAACCAGCATAAGCTAAACTTTTCACAATAACTTCTTCTCTTACTAGATTAAAGCTTAAAGTATCCTTTTTGTTATCCCTAAACTCTTTAATGTTGATAATCGTACCAGGAGCTCCTTTTACTAGTGAAGATATTTCATTTACATTTTCAGGAGTAATTTTTTTCCCTCCAACCTCTATCAAATTATCTCCGACCCTGACCCCTTGTTTTTGTGCTGAGTAGCCATCAAATACTTCGACTACCGTAACCAAATCACCTCTAACACCAATTGAAATACCTACCCCACCATATTTACCGTTAGTAATTAAATCAAAATCTTCTTTATTATTACCATCGATAAAAATTGTATAGGGATCTAGGGCACCCAACATACCTTTAATTCCAGCTAGCATAAACTCCTGCGGGTCTATATTATCGACATAATTAAAAGTAACTTCTTTATAAATTCTGCCGAAAAGATCTATGCTTTTTTCAATTTGAAAATAGACATCATCTTTACCAGTAAAAAATCCAGCAAATATAAATAGGAAGATGGGTGCTATTAGCCATGCTTTTATTTTGGATTTATTTAACATTTTCATGATTTTCATATAATTCTATTTCTTCAATAATTTGTTGATGAATTTCTTTCTTAGATAAGCAACCATTTACAGTTATAAATCGCTTTTCTTTATCGGATAAATATAAGTAACCAGAACGAACTTTTTCAAAAAATATTTTATCTCCTAATTCAATTCTATCGAGTTTAGATTTTTCTTTCATATTTTTTCTTTTCTCAGCTTCTTCAACAGAAATATCCAAAAAGAAAGTCAGATTAGGAATATTTTCTCCGATTGCAAGATTATTTATATTTTCAACAGTTTCAAGTGGAATACCTCTACCGAATCCTTGATATGCAGTAGTTGAATCGTGGAACCTATCAGAAATCACAAAAGTTCCAATACTTAGATAAGATTTGATTTTTTCTTTTACAAGCTGAGCTCGAGCTGCAGAAAAAAGGAGAATTTCTGTTTCAACTGACATTTTTTTATGAGATTTATCAAGAAGAATTTTTCTGATTAATTCCGATATTGCAGTTCCACCAGGTTCACGAATAATTTTAACTTTTTTATTTTTTGAAATCAGATATTTTTTAAGCAAATTGACTTGAGTAGACTTTCCACAAAAATCAATTCCTTCAAATGTTATAAACATATATAATTAAGATTTATTATTGGTTAAATTTTTTAAGCACATAGCGAAGTCTTAAAGGATTTGTAAAAATCAAAGTTGTATTTTCAGGACATATTATTAGAGGCGATACACTTTCTAATGAATCAGCAATTATGTCCTTATAATTTATGACAGCTCGAATTTGACTAGTATCGACCTTACCTAGAATATCCACTCCACCTCGTAATCCGACGGTAATTTTGTTAGGCAATAACATAATATTTATATTATTAGGAGCGTCAATAACTTTTACCTCTAAATTTTCAAAACTTCTATCAACGATCTTTTGAACATCTAATATAACTTTTACATTTTTATTCTGATACTGCATACCAGGTATTTTTTCTAAATTGATCTGAGCAACTTTCTTTGTTTCCATGTCTGATAACTCTAGTAAATCGGTCTTAATGGTGTCTATATTTTTCAAATAGCTATAAGGGCCATAAACAATTGTAGATTCCGGATAAGTTTCAATTTTTGAGGCCAGACCATATCCGTCTCTAAATGAAAGCTTCACATTAGGGATAATCTGTACTTTTTTAGTAAAAGACTTTTCAATAAAAAAAGAGAGAGTATCCGGGAAAATGCTAACAACTTCTACGTCATTTGTCAGCCATGGATTATCAGATATATAACTAAATAAATTTACAATATGTTTACCGTATTCATACCTAATCGGTATCGTAAAATTAGATGTTGTATTGAGATAAAGAGAAAGCAATTTCCAACCTTTCCCTTTTAACTTTATGCTAAGGCTAATAGGTAAAGGTGAGCCATTTGAATATCCCGGAGGAAAGTCAAGAAGATTAACCGGGACATCAAAAGTCGCATAGTAATCACTTGATAATGATATAGATATCCATAAAATAACGGAAAATAAAAATGAAATTAATATCGCATATATTTTCTTTTTCATTATTTAAATATAATAGTTAAATAATTATCAGTGAATATATCATTGATATGAGTTTTAATTTTATACCTCTTTTTATCTTAAATTATTTTCTTTTTATTTCTTTCAAATAATCCTCAAGGATAATTGCAGCAGCGCTTTGGTCAATTATTGATTTATCCTTTCTTCGTGATTTTTTATTTATTGAAATCAATAAATTTGACTGTGCAATTGAAGAGGTATATCTTTCATCTCTAACAAGGACTTTAATATTGGTTTTTTTTTCAATTTTAGATTTAAATTCATTTACTAATTTTGTTAGATCATATTCTGATCCATCTTCCTTCAAAGGTAGACCTAAGATTATCTTAGTAACATTTTTTTCTTTAATAATAGGAAGAAATTTACTCCAAAATTTATTATCATTTGCAAGTGTAATAAACGGATAAGAAATAATTTGCATTGGATCAGATAATGCAATGCCTATTCTTTTTAATCCAAAGTCAATTGCCATAATCCGCTGATATTCAGATTTTTCATTCATTAATCATGAACTTTCAAATCTTTCAACATTATAAACACCTTTTAATTTTCTTAATCGTTCCATAATTCTAGATAAATGCTCAATGTTATGAACAAATAAAGTAACACTTCCTTCAAAAGTCGAATCAGTAGTATTAATATTAATTGACTTTATATTAGTATTTTGATATGAAACAATTGTGTGAGATATTTCATTTAATATTCCTGCTGAATCTTTTCCCAGAATACGAAGTCCAGCAACAAATATTGAATCTTTTGATTCCGGCCACTGAACAGGTACTAATTTACTAGGGTCTTTTTCAGACATTTTTAGAAGATTATTACAAGTTTTTCGATGTATCTTTATACCTTCGCCAACAGTTATATATCCTATAACAGGATCGCCCGGGATTGGGTTGCAGCATTTTGCATAAGAGTACATGATACCTGAATTCTTCCCATCAACAAGAACACCCCCTATATCCGTTCTAGCTAAACTTGCAAAATTGTCAAATTCAAGCGATGGAATTTTTTCTTTTTTTACATCTTTATCTTTAGCAATAGTTAGAACTTCATCAATATTTATTTTGCCTTCGCCTAATGATCTATAAAACAACTTTGGAGATTCATATTTTAGATTAAGAGAAAGTTTTGCAATATCAGATGCGGTAAAAGAAAGTTTTAATTTTTTAATCTTTTTTTCCCACAAATCTTTACCTGCTTCAATTATATCTTCTTCCTCCTTATTAAGCCACTTTTTAATTGCAGTTTTAGATTTGTGAGTAGCAACAAATTTAAGCCAGTTTTTATTGGGATGTTGATTCTTGGAAGTAATTACCTCAACCTGATCCCCGCTATGCAAAACTGTATCCAATGGAACAATTTTCCCATTTACTTTAGCGCCTATGCAATGATATCCGATTTTGCTGTGAATATCAAAAGCAAAATCAACTGGTGTAGAAGAGACTGGCAATCTTCTTAGGTCTCCTTTAGGAGTAAAAACATAAATTTCATCTTGGTAAAGGTTCAGCTTAAAGCTTTCTAATAAATCTTTCCTGGCATCATCTTTTGAAGCTCCTTCAAAAACATCGCGAATCCAGTTGATCCAATTTTCTAATTCCTTATCAGAAGTAGCTTTATTTTCCTTATATTTCCAATGTGCAGCAACACCTTTTTCAGCAACTTCGTGCATTTTTCTGGTTCTTATTTGTACTTCTACCAACCTTCCATCCGGCCCAATAACAGTTGTATGAATAGACTGGTAGCTATTAGTTTTCGGGATTGAAATATAATCTTTGAATCTATCCGGTACAGGTAAATACATTTGGTTAACAATTCCAAGCGTTGTGTAGCAATCGTTTGTATTATTAGTATCAAGAATTATTCTAATAGCAAATAGATCGTATATTTCTTCAAACGGTTTATTACGTTTTATCATTTTTTTGTATATGCTATATAGATGTTTAGGTCTGCCGTTTATCTCATATTTTAAGTTATACTGATCCAGGCTTTTAATAATAGGGTCACTAAATTTATTTATATAAGTTTCTCTTTCTTTTCTTTTACTCTTAATCTTTTTTGCAATATCTTCATAGGCGTTACGATCTATATATTTAAAAGACAGATCTTCAAGCTCCCATTTTACCTGACCAAGTCCGAACCGATTTGCAAATGGAGCATAGATATCAATAGTTTCCTGAGCTATCCTTCTTTGTTTATCTTGATTGACAAATTCTAAAGTACGCATATTATGTAGGCGGTCAGCAAATTTTACAAGGATAACCCGAACATCCTTAACCATAGAAAGTAATAACTTCCTATAATTTTCTGCCTGAGTAATCTCCTGTCCCTTGAAAATACCTCCGATTTTAGTAACTCCGTCTACAATTTCAGTTACTTCCTTTCCAAACTCCTTAATCATAAGGTCCAAATTAAATTCAGTATCTTCTATGACATCATGCAATAGAGCAGAAACTACAGTAATATCGTCCAGAGGGATTTCTCGGGCAACAATCATAGCGACTTCAAATGGGTGCGAAAAATAAGGCTCACCTGAAGCCCTTAAATCATTTTTGTGAGCTTCCAAAGCAAATTCGAATGCTTTAATAACAAGCGAATCATTAACATTAGGTAAATGTTGATGACAAGTTTGTAAAAGATCATCTAGATTTTTTTTATATTTTGGGTTTTCTATTCCCATATTTGATAATATATAGATAGATTCTTAATTATTTTTTTTCTTTTTTCAAACATAATTTAAAATAATTTTAGGAATAGTAAAAGTCAGCATATTTATATAAAAGGCATGTTATTGAGATAATTGCAATTGCATCTTTTTGACTAAAGATAATCTTGATGAGAGAATATCTTTGATCCTATCAGAAAGGTTATTTATCGATAATATATCATTGCAAATTGAAAGAGCTTTATTCTTATCACCAATTTTTAGATAAAGTTGAGCAAGAATATGTTTAAGAATAATTTCCTGCATATGATTTTGATTTTGAATTCTCAAATATGAGTCAATAATCTGTTGATAAATTTTAATGGATTGATTCTTATTAATATCTTCGTATGCCCTTGCCAATCCCCAAAGTAATGCCCGGTTATTTGGAAATTTTTTTAATCCGAATTCGGCTATTTCCTTAGCTTTTAAGTATTCATGTTGATCAATATATATCCAAGTCAAAGAATTTATAGCTAAATAATTATTATATGAATAATGAGTAATGCAGTTTCAATTAATTTAATTCCTTCTTTTTCATCATTGCTCATAAAAGGAAGCCAATTAAGAAATTCAGTTTTGCGGCTTTTCCAGTAAAGATAAGCTCCAACTGCTATCTGAGCATCATAAAATTTAGGATTAATATTTAAACATTTTTCAAAATATGATTTTGAGCTCAATCCTTCAGTAAAAGCTGGAATCCAATTTTTCTTAATAGCATTAAAATATGCTTTATACCCATAGCAAAGCGCCATGAAATAATTATTCCAAATATAAGCATCGTCTGTTTTATATAGCTTTTCACTTTTCAATATTGCTTTGGCGATATCATTATTTATTAATTCATAATTAAATTCATTTCCAAGATCATAATCCTCATCAATTTCTGATGCTGCGAGATATAATGAACCTAATGGAAGTTTTGGATAGCAGGTATCTAGCTTTGTAAAAACAATTTTGGCTTCGCTATAATTTTGAATGGCAAGATTATCAATCCCTAACTGCATTAAACTATCAACGGCAGGTTCCGGATATGATTGCGAATAAATCGATTTCGATAGAATGATTAGGAAGAAAAGAATAAGAAAATGTTTAGAGAGTACCAAAAGTTCTATCTCCTGCATCTCCTAAACCGGGAAGAATATACCCCTTATTATTTAACTCTCTATCTATTGCAGCCCCGTAAATTTTGACATCAGGATGGTTAGTTTCTATTTTCTTAATCCCCTCAGGAGAAGCAACAAGGCAAGCAAATATTAAATTTTTAGCTCCGCGTAATTTTAGAAATTTCAATGCTTCAGTACCACTTCCGCCCGTAGCAAGCATAGGATCAACAAGAATTACCTTAGCTGTATCAATATTTCCTGGTGTTTTATAATAATATTCAACCGGTTTTAAAGTAGCTTCATCTCTTTGTAAGCCTATATGCCCAACCTTAGCATCTGTAATTATATCCAGGAACCCATTTACCATTCCTAAACCCGCTCTCAAAACAGGCACTAGCACAACTTCATCTATAATTTTGTAACCAGTTGTTATTTCAAGGGGAGTTTCAATTTCAAATTCAGTTGTTTTTAGATCTTTAGAGATTTCAACAGCTAAAATATGGGATATCCTTTTGACAGCCTCTCTAAAAATTTCCGGAGGAGTTAGAACTTGTCTTAATACAGTCATATCCCTTCTAATTAAGGGATGATCAATCAGGATAAAATTCCGGAAATTAGTTATCATAGAAACTCCATATTAGATATGTAAAATAAAAAGGAAATTATTGAAACCAAATTATTTATTTTTGAAGCTCAATGTAATTGGTACGCCTTCGAAACCGAAGTTCTTCCGAATAAGCTTTTCTAAAAATCTTCTATAATGCTCCGGGATCTCCTTTGGATAATTAGAAAAGAAAAGAAATATTGGATAATGATCTCCTACTTGAGTTATATAGTTAATTTTAACTTCCTTGCCAGTACCGGTAGCTGGAGGTGGAACTCTCTGAATTTCAGCAAGCAAAATATCATTTAACTGTTTTTTAGGAATTTTCTTTTTTCTCTCGTCATTAATCTTTAGGCATAAATCAACTAACTTAAAAATTCTTTGTTTGGTCAAAGCTGAAATAAATACCACAGGAGCATAATCAATATTACCGATCTTCAACTTAATTTCTTTTTCATATTGATCAGCAGTACTATCATCCTTAGTAACTAAGTCCCATTTATTTGCAGCTATAACAAAACCCTTTCTCCATCTAACTGCTTCATCAATAATTTTTTGATCTTGATTCTCTATTCCGGTTTTAGAGTCAATCATTACAACAGCCACATCACACTCACCAATAGTCTTTAAAGTTCTAACCATTGAAAAGAATTCTATGCTCTCATCAATTCTTTTTTTCTTACGCAGACCTGCAGTGTCAATTAAGACAATTTCTTTACCATAATATTTAAGTATTGAATCGAGGCTATCGCGAGTTGTACCAGGAATATCCGTAACAATGCTACGGTCATATCCGAGCAAAGAATTTGTCAGAGAAGATTTTCCAACATTAGGTCTACCTACAATTGCAATTTTTAATCTTTCATCGTCCGGCGAAACATCAACTATTGAAAAATCTGCAGTAAGATCATCCAGCATATCTCCTAATTTTCTTCCGGCAAGGGCTGATATTGAATATACGCTTCTTAACCCAAGTTTATAAAATTCAGCAACCGAAGGTTCAAATTTTTCAGAATCTACTTTATTAACAAGCAGCATAAACTTCTTATTAGAGACTCTCAACATCTCAGCAATTTGTATATCCACGGGGTTTATTCCCGAACGTACATCAACTACAAAAAGAATTGCATCAGCTTCTACAATAGCAATTTCGACTTGCTCTCGAATTGCTGTTTCAAAAAGGTCTTTTGAGTGTGGCACATATCCCCCGGTATCAATAATCTGGAATTCTTTGCCTGCCCAATCAACACTTCCATAGTTAAGGTCTCTGGTAACTCCGCTTCTGTCATCGACAATTGCATCTCTCTTGCCAATCAGCCGATTAAATAAAGTGGACTTACCAACATTCGGGCGACCAACAATAACCACAAGAGGTTTTTTCATAAAAATTACAATCTTTTATATACAAATTAAAAGCACTAAAAATAATTTAATTAGCAAAACCCCTAAATCAAAATTTCAAAACTATTAAAAATTATAAGATAGATTTAATGTTGGAACCATTTTTGATTGATCGGTTAAGTTATAGTTATTAACTCTAAAATTAACCGCAAGAGATTTATTAAACCTACTTACACTCCAGATTGCATCAAAAATACTTAAAAAATGATTAACATAAACGATAATTAATCCTGTTTTACTTGTAGCATAATAATCATTTGCAACTGCTCGTTGATGGGTATAATCATTAAATTCAGGTGTCAAAATATGAAAATCCGTATCACTTTGATTGGCAGCATCCCAACCATGACTATACTGTGGATATTTTCCGATTAATTCATAATATTGTTGCTCACCCTGATGTGGCAGCATATGAGAATAACCGTCACCTAATGCACTTTCTAGCCGA
>JAJXTM010000046.1 GCA_021783875.1 Bacteroidota bacterium | reverse complement strand
AACAGCTTTAAATGGAATATTGGTTTACGATTGTCTCAATATGTAGGGTTTGGAGTCGGATTTGGAAACTCCTATTATGGGAATCAAATTTCTCAGCCTCTTGTTAATGTTTATTTGAGAGATGATGTCCCAAATATCTATTCACTTTATGCCACTTATGATCGTTCAGATGCCTCGCAAATATTATATTCTCAATCTCTTATTTATACTAGACTAAATGCAAATTTATTTAGAATTGGCGGAGCTTATCAATCAAAATCTGGTATCAAAGCATCTTTAGATTTTACATACTTTAGTTTCGCAGGTAATGATAATAATACCGGTAATAGTTTAGCATTTAGAATTGGAAAATACTTTTATCCTGACTTTTTATTAGGTTATGCATATTTTTCTTCCGGCTTTGCCCATACTTCAACTTATTATTTCTCTCCTCAGTATTATTCCTCAAATAATATTACTGCTGACTGGGACCTAGTTAAGGACTCTACTGCTACAGTAACCATTGGTGGATTAATTGGTTTTATTTCTAATAGTAATGCTGTTATTCGTCAGGGTTATGCTGCAGCAACCGTTAAAATAACAGATAGGCTTACTATTCAAGGAAGGATTGTTGGCGGAGGAAGTTATCAATATGCTGCTGGATATAGTTCTTTTATTGCTTATCTAACAGCTTACTGGTCACTTTAAAATTATTATTTTTACAGCCTTCAGAAGTTACATTGCTTCTACTAAAAGCTTAAAATATATGTATTTAATGACGAAAATCCATAATGGATTATTTTGATACAAGTACAAAATATTATCTTGATCTGTTACATACCCTTTCTATCTCACATTGAAATTAACAAAAGAATTAGTATTATTATTGGCACTATTGTTGCGAACTTATGAAAAAAGATATAATTCATAAAGAAATTTGTAATGAAAACAAATCAAGAAGTAAAAAAATCAATAATAACTCTGGATAATCGCGAAAAATTAGAGAGCCAACAGGTTGACCCTCAAAACTTGCTTCGCAGAATTATTTTAAGCGGAATAACCTCTCTTGCTTTGGTAATTTTAATTGTTTTTACCCTTCCTCGAACAGTTCTTGATTTTAGTTCTCTTATTGAATATACTACAATCGTTGCTCTCGTGATCTTCTTATTTATACTTCTTTTCAGATATTTTACTATTCTAGCTTTAGCATATCTTTATATTAACGAATATACTTACTCTTCGCCGGAATCGGGTTATTTTCCATTTGTGTCGATTATTGTACCTGTATACAATGAAGAAAAAGTAGTAGCTGGTTCTATAACATCTTTATTGGATTTAGATTACAATAATTATGAAATAATTATTGTAAATGATGGTTCAAGCGATAAAACCAAAGAAGTTGCCGAAACATTAGTCGGATATCAAAAAGGAAAATTTTCGGATATAAAAGTATCATTAATTAATAAACCTAATGGTGGGAAAGCCAAAGCTTTGAATGCAGGGATTCGCTTTTCAAAAGCCGAAATAGTCTTATGTATGGACGGCGATTCACAACTTTCACCTGATTCAGTCAAATTAGCTGTTAGACACTTTGTAAATAGAGAAATCGGTGCTGTTGCTGGAAATGTGAAAGTTCTAAATCGCGGGAAATTTTTTACTGATCTTCAGGCACTTGAGTACATTGAAGGTCTTAATATGGCAAGAAGTGCGCAAAGTTTTGTGAAGTTAGTAAATATTATCCCGGGTCCGATTGGGCTATTTAGAAAAAAAGCGTTGGAAGAAGCCGGATATTATTCAAGCGATACTTTTGCTGAAGATGCAGATCTTACCCTGAAGATTTTAGCTAATGGGTGGAAGATTTATTACGAGCCAAATTCAATTTCTTACACTGAAGCTCCTGCTAAACTTCAACAACTATTAAAACAAAGATATAGATGGACGAGAGGGATTCTTCAATCGATTAAAAAGCATAAAAAATTATTAATAAATCCTAGTATTAATTTTGGTGATTCATTTGTTCTTTGGTCAATGTTTTTTGAATCTTTAATTTGGCCTTTTATGAATATTGCTGCTAATTTATTTTTCATTATTGCTGCTCTTGCATTTGGATTTTCTTCTTTGATTTTCTTTTGGTGGGCTAGTTTAGGACTTTTAGATCTAGTGACTGCACTTTATTGTGTTGCAGTAGAAAAAGAAGAGTATCGTCTCGTAGGTTATTCATTAATTTACCGAATGTTTTTTATTCTAATTATTGATGTTTGTAAAGCAATGTCTACGGTTGAAGAGTTTTTAGGTATTAGAATGACATGGGGTAAACTGGAACGAGTAGGTGTAAAAGCATGAAATTAATTTATTTACAAGGTGCACTATGGAACTGATCCCGATTCTATCAACAATTATTTTAGTAGCTACTATAAGCACTTTTTTGTTAGCTATAGGTGCCTATATCCTTTATAAAGTTAGAGAAAGAAAAGGTACTCAAACTACTACTAAAGAACCTGCTGAAATTGAAGCAGAATTGGTTACCCCTGTTGCAGCTTCTTCGCAAAAAGCTGCTCCGGATGAGAGAATCATTCCACAGCCGATTTATGTTGAACAACAGTCCGGTTTTCAAAGACAGCCTATTTTTGTTCAACAAAGAAATAGTATCCAGGGACAACAGCAAAGATTTACTCCAGGTCCTCAGCCATATAACGGTTTTTCGAACTCAACCCAATTAAATTCTAATATTAACTTGAAACAACAAAGAAATGGTGAAACAGTAAAGAGTACTGGATTAACTAAAGAAGAAAAGCAAACAATTGATTCAAAATTTATGAAGTATACCGATGAAGGATACATCCCGGCTAAAAATGATAAAAAATCCGGAGCCTTAAAGTGGAGATGAAATTCGCCAAACGTGGTAGAATTAATCAATTTGTAATTGTTTTCAGCGGATTAATTATTCTAGTTGGTGCAACATTAATTTATTTATTTATTTTACATGGAATTTTTGGCAGTTTTAATGCGGCTGAATTAATCCCTAACGAAAAATCACTTATAAATGCTTTTAATGGTAATAGAGCAAATGTTGCAATTCTATATTCAAAGTATACTGAAAATATGCTTCCTCAAGGAAGTACGTGGTTAACTGATAATATTAATACTTGGAAAAAGATTTTATCTGATGAAGGTTATAAGTTTGATTTAATTGCGGATTCAACAATTGAACTTGGATTGGAATCAAAATATAAGGTTTTGGTTTTACCCGGTTCACGATCTTTGAGCGATAAAGAAATTTCGGAATTAAAAAAATATATTTCACAAGGTGGAAGTGTATTCGCAACTAGCGGGACAGCATCCTATTCAGAAGATGGGAAATGGAGAGGCTGGAGTTTTTTCTCAGAGGTTTTTGGATTAAATTTCACAAAAGAAATTTCTCATGATGAAGAGACTAAGATTCATACATTAAGAGGTGGTTTGCCTATTACAGCTAATATTCCTGCTGGTTATCCTTTAAATGTAGCTACCTGGGATCGTCCGATTTCTGTTGAAGTATTGGACCCAAGAACAATTCAGGCAAGTTTCTGGTATAATTACCGTTTGCAGGATGGTCTAACTAGGGAAGAAATTAAAAAGAGTGCTGGGATTGTGTATGGAAATTATCGAAAAGGCAGGTTTGTATGGATGGGATTTGAAATAAATTCAATTATTGGCGAACAGTCAGACTATGTCAATTTTGACCGTTTATTCTCAAATAGTATGGCTTGGCTTTCTTATCAGCCGATTGCTTTTATAAAAGATTGGCCTCAAAATTATAGTGCTGCAGCTATGATTGTTTCTCAATTCTCAAGTAGTGCGAATGTCACAAACCTTTTAGGTGTTTTGGGATCTGAAAAGGTTAAAGCCACTTTTTTTGTTGACCCTAGTTTAGCATTGCGAAATAAAGGTTTAATTCAATCAGTTTCACATTTTGGTGACGTTGGCTCCTTAGTTGACCTTGGATATTTATCGAATATTCACGATACTGTTAATTCACTTTATAATTTTGATACGCAGTATAAGAAATTGGCAGATGCTAAAGCAACTTTGGAATCCATAATTAACTCTCCGGTTATCGGAGCACTTCCATTTTATGGTATTTATAATCAGGAATCCATTAAAGCCTTAATTAAAGCAAAGTATAAATATATATTCTCGGATTCACTTACAGACAGATCCGTTCCTAAAGCTATAATTAGAGGAGATAGTATTTTAATAGGGATGAGCAAAACTGCTAAGGATGATTATGAAGTTATTCGTGATTACAATTTGACTGATCCTGATTTCCAATTTTATACCTATCAGGAAGATTTAGATAGAATATTGTTTGAAGGTGGTCTATATGTCTTAAAATTACATAATGATTACCAGATGACATCTCAGAACATAGGGGTGGTAAAAAAAGTAATTGATGACCTGAAAAAGAAAAACTTTTGGATAACAACCGGCGCGGAGATTGAAAATTGGTGGGCAAGAAGGAATTATGTTGAAGTCAATGTTTCTAAAAGAGGCGAAACCAGAGTTGCATTAACTGTATCCAACCCCGGAATCCAAAGTGTAAGTAATCTTGTTATTCAAATCAATTTGAATGAGCCTGCTGAAAATATAAATCTAAGCTCTGAAGTAATTGGTACCAAAGAGGCGCATCTGCAATACGATAGTAAAAATCATATTGTCTTTCTTTATATTGATGATTTAAATAAGGGCGAATCCAGAACTTACTATTTAGATTATTCATTACCGAAGGCTTAATCTATATATTGGTTTTTATGTCAAATTATGAAAAATAAATATAAATATTGTTATTTTGCCTCTTTTATTTTTGCAATATTCCTCATTGGTTGTACCGACTTATTTATTAATCCAAATTCATCAACTAATTCTGCATCAGATACAAGTGCTGCATCTTCTGTAAGTAAATTGAAAGTTACTATTACTTCTCCTGTTTCAAATGACTCAGTCGGATATATCGGTACTGTAATTAACTATAATTTAACAAAAGATACAGGAATTGATTTTCTTGAACTTTATGTAAATGGAATAATTCATAAATGGATACCAGTAAATAGTAATGGTTCTCAACCTACAATTGTATTAAGCCTAGACTCAACCCTGATAGGCTCGAAAATTAGTTTCTATTTAATTTATTATGATAAAGATGGAGGTTCTGCGCGAAGCGATACAGTAAGCAATATATTAATTACTACCATTAGAACCCCACCTTATCCTCCGTATAATTTTACGTATACGACATTGTCAAATAATTCTATAAACCTTTCATGGAGTGATTCTTCAATTGGTATTGCTCCTGGATATGAAATCTGGAGAAAAGATGGTTTTTACGGTTCATTCCAAATTCACCTTGTTGCTTCTCCTAATTCTTTTAATATAAATGATAATCTTAACTCAGATACAACTATTTTTTATTATAAAATTCGAGGAATTAATAAATTTGGAACTTCGGCATTTAGTTCTGTATTATCGACCGGCGGAGATGGCTCTTTAAGATCAATTCCTCCACCCATAAATGTCATAGCAAAAGCTACTTCAAAAAATTCAGTTTTAATTACTTGGAATTATAATGGTCCGCAGATAAATTATTATAGAGTCGAAAAGAGATACAGTTGGTCAAGCTATAGTGTCGTTGCTAATATCACTGGAAATTATACCCAATATACCGATAGTACAAGTGGGTTTGTACCTTCAACTGACTATTATTATAGAATTAAAGCTATATCTAGCTCCGATTCGTCTTGGTCTCCGGATATATATGTTAAAACACCCTCAAATTAATTTGAGATATTTAACCTAAGTTAATTTACATGATGAAAATTGTTTATCCAAAGCAAGCGTAATATAACCTTTCTAAATTCATTAAGAGAAAATTCCAAATTCCCATTTGTTGCATTTGGTCAAAACGGCAATATTATTTCTTTTAATGAGGAAGCCTCCAATCTTTTAGGAATAAAAAAGTTAGAAGATAATTTATTTGAGTTATTCTCGGAATCCTCCGCTAAAATATTTAGTGAATTAATTGAAGATGCTTATCAGAAAGGTAAAACGGTATCGAAAGATTGTTTAGTCTCTCTCATGAACGAGAGTACATTTAGCTCTAATATTACGGCTAATACCTTTAAGGAGGACAATGAAACTTTTATTTTCTGTTTCTTTAAACTAAATGATTTAAAGTTAGGATTATCAGGAAAAACTAAGGTTAGATCTAATTTCAATGACTTGCCTAATCTAATAAATGATAAAAACTTATTGGAAGTATTGTATGAACTTAATTCCACTTATCCTTTTACTTTTATCGGGAAAGAAAAAATACTTTCTAAAATAAATTTATCCGAAGATTTATTTTGGATTAAAAATACTGACGGGAAATTTGTTGTTGCTAATCAAAGTCTTTCAAAAATAATTGGACTAACTAATTCCCAGCTTGAAGGGAAGGACTTTAACTCATATATCCCTTCATATATAAAATCCTTTCTTTCTTCAATTGAAAACTATATTTTAGAAACATTAAACCTTATTGTGATTGAAGGTGTATCCATTTTTAATTCCTCCTCAATAGAAGGAACCGAAACCATTTTCTCTCCCGTTATTGATTCTGAGAATAAAATTATCGCAATTATCGGAATTGTCCAAAAATTAAAACAATCAAACCAGGAAAACTTAAAATCTAGCTGGCTCTCATCTGATATAAATTTTCTTCAGGAATTAAATGATCCGATTTGTTTTATTGATAAAAATGGAATAATTAGGCATCAAAGCAAAGAATTTTGTAAATTATTTTCAGTTAATAAAAATGATTTTAGAAATTTTAGAATTAATGAAGCACTTCCAGAAAATGTTGCGCAAAAAATAGAAGAATTCATCATATCACCCTTAGAAAATATCTCAACTGATATTTCAAAGGGAATAAAAGAAATTGAGAAAGGTGAATTAAAATTTAATCTAAAATTAAATAAAATAATTGACAATGATAATCAACTGTTCGGAATATGGGCTTTTATTGAAAAGGTCAAGACGGTTGATGATTTTACCCTAATAATTAATAATAGAGGTAGGATGTTTGATCTAATAATACAAGGTAATCCGGAACCGATATTTATTTATGATACGGAAAACCTAAGATTCATTGAAGTAAATGAAGCTGCTTTAGCCCTTTATGGATATAGCAAAAATGAGTTCATGCAAATGGACCTAACTGACTTATATACTGCAGATGATATCCAAACCTTGCTTGAATCGTCTAGCGCTTCAACAACTTTTGGAAAATTTACCGGACCCTTTAAACAAAAGAGAAAAAACGGATCATTTGTTTATGTCGAAATAAGTAAATTATCTTTTAGATATAATGATAAGGATGCACATTTCAATATAATCAAAGATGTAACCGAAAAACTTGATAACGAAAAGAAAAATCAAATATTTAAATCAACCTTTGATAATACTGATGATTTAGTATTTATTACAGATGAATCGGGTTTCATATCCTACATCAATTCTTCTGTTGAAAAAACTCTTGGTGCTTCAATTTCTCAATATGAAGGAACCTCATTCCCTGCATTATTTAAAGACGAAGATAGAGGTAATGTAAATGCTTCAATTTTTCAATCAAATATTAAAGAACCGATTTCATTAAAAGCTTCACTTAAGCGGAATGAAGAAGAATTTTTAGAATCAATTATTAAAGCTACTCCGATCCTGGACTTTAATTCTAATATTGATTCTTTTACAATAATTTTAAAAATTTATAAAGATCAAAGTCAAGAAATATCTGATAATCTTGGGAAATCTTTAACCGGTGATCCCACCCCTCAAAAAGATACTGACAAATCTGCTACTCTTTCACAACCTATTCTTACCAATTTATTTCATGAAATTTTAACACCTATCAATGTTATTTTGGGATTTGTCCAGGAATTAAAAGAAAGTATTATGAACCCCTCTATCGAACAGAAAGAGGCTATAGATTTTATAAATCAAAATAGAACCAGGCTATTATCAACTATGAATTCTATCATTGAATTCACTAGTCTTTCTCAGGGAAATCTTGAACTTAAATTTCAAAATGTTCAGATTACGGAACTAATTGATTATGTCCAAGAAGAAATAAAGGATTTATCAAAGACAAGGGGGATAGAATTCAGTTATGGCAAGATTTCTTCTTCATTAGTATTTGAAACTGACAAGGAGAAATTTAAGTCATTGATTTCTGCTATGACAAAAATAATTATTCAATTGGCTAAGTCAAAAAAAATATACTTATCTGCCTACCAGAAAGACGAAAGTTCATTTATAATAAGCTTAAGAGACAACTATTCTAATATTTCCCAAAGTTTATTTAATTCCTTATTCTCTCTGTTCAGTTCAGAAGAGACATTCCAAATTAAAGATTCTAGTATATCAAAGATTTCTATAAAACTCGTTAAAACTTTACTGAAATTATTAAAAGGAGAATTCAAAATACTTGAGCAATCTAAAGATAAAAATGATTTGGGATTTGTGTTCCCAATTCTGCTTTCCAATTTTGTAGATCAGTTTGAAAATCCGATTAAAGTTGAAATAGAAGAGAATCAAAAAATTGATAAACTGAAGGAAGAATCCTTAGAAATAGAACATCAACCATTAGCAATTTCAGAGGATGAGCAAATCTTTGAAGAAAACGAATATGAACCCGAAAGAATCATTCCTCTTAGTGAGCATAAAATATCCCGCCATATCAAAAAGTACTCAGATTATGTAGATCTCTCTGCACTTAATTGCCTTTATATTGAAGACCAGATTGACTCACAAATTCTTTTTAAAGTCCAATTGAAGGAATTAAGGGAGATAAAATTTGCTGTCAGTTTTGAAGAAGCGCTTCCTCTTCTTGATTCCAATCATTTTGATTTTATTGTTATGGATATAAATCTGCAGGGTGAGTATAACGGACTTGACGCGCTTAAAATTATTCATAAAATGCCCGGCTATGAAAATATTCCCATAATTGCTGTTACAGCATACGTCCTTCCGGGTGATAAAGAAAAATTCATTGCCACAGGCTTCACTGATTTTATCTCAAAACCGATTTTTAGGGAGAAAATGATTGAAGCATTAAAAAAAATATTTCTTATGCAAGAATAAAGTACCTGATATCAGCCCGGAGGCCAATTCATTTTCCTACCTCCTAACAAATGAATGTGAAGATGCTTAACCTCCTGACCACCATTATCTCCGCTGTTTATAACTAATCTGAATCCATCTGAATCAACCTCTAATTTATGAGCAATTGAATTAACAGCATCAAATAGCTTCCCAAGTAATTCAGAATGTTCCTTTGAATTAATTTTTGTTACGGATGGAATCTCAACTTTTGGGATAATCAAGATATGCACCGGAGCTTTAGGGTTTATATCCCTAAATGCTATGACATCCTCACTCTCAAATACTATATCAGCCGGAATTTCTTTCCTAATAATTTTAGAAAAAATTGTTTCACTCATTATTTGTCTCCTTTATTAATGCCATATTTTTTTATTTTATTATAAAGATGACTGCGTTGAATGTCTAAAATATCTGCAGTTTTGCTAATATTCCAATCATTAGCCTTTAATTGTTTTACAATGAATGCCTTTTCTGCTTTTTCCTTGAACTCCTGAAATGAATTACTATTTTCAATAATATTTTCTGCTAAATTAATTTGAGTAGGGAAAAAAGATTCAATATCTTTTTTACTTAATGTCTTCTTATCAGTTAAAATAATAATTCGCTCAATCGCATTTCTCAATTCTCTAACGTTTCCGCTCCATTTCTGATTTTGAAGGAAGATAATAGCATCTTCTTCAAAATTTATTTTTGGTTTCTTATGCCTAATTGTAATTTCATTAACAAAATGCTCAATTAGAATAGGAATATCTTCAACCCTCTCACTTAAAGCAGGAATGTGTATAGGTATCACATTTAATCTGTGGAAAAGATCTTCTCTAAAATTATTTTTGGCTATTTCCTCTTTCAGATCTTTATTTGTAGCTGAAAGGATACGAACATCTATTTCAATTTTTTTTGAACCCCCGACTCTTTCAATTCTGCTATCTTCTATTGCCCTGAGCACTTTTGCCTGCGCTTGCAGGCTCATATCTCCAATTTCATCTAAAAAAATTGTCCCTTTGTTAGCAAGTTCAAATTTCCCGATTCGTTGTTGAACTGCTCCTGTAAAAGAACCCTTCTCATGACCAAATAATTCTGATTCAATTAATTCATTCGGAATTGCGGCACAATTGACTTCGACAAATGATTTATCTTTTCGGGTACTTTTGTTATGGATAGCTCTTGCAACTAATTCTTTACCAGTACCATTTTCTCCTGTAATTAGTACTCGAGTATCAATTTCTGCCACGCGGTTAATAATTCCAAGAATTTCTAATATTGCTTTACTTTTGCCTAATATATTATCATCATTGATCAGGGACTTCTTTATTTCTTTATTCTCAATGAGCAGGGTAGCTTGCTCAACTCCATTTCTAACACTTAATAGAAGTTTTTCTCTATCTATAGGTTTCTCTATAAAATCAAATGCACCTAATTTAGTAGCTCTTATTGCATTTTCAACACTTCCATGAGCTGAGATTATTATTACTGATATATCTGAGTTATTTTCTTTTAACTGTTTTAAAACATCGAATCCATTTATCTCAGGCATTTGAATATCCAAAAGTAGAGCCGAAAATTGTCGTGAACTTAGAATTTCGAGTCCTTTACTTGCTTTTGTGGCATATTCTGCGTTATAACCCTCATATTCAAGGATCATCTTAATGCTTTCACAAATTTCTTTTTCGTCATCAATAATTAAAATCGAATTCATAAATGATATCTAAAAAATATAAGTGATCGAATCAGCAAAACTTCAGAAGGAAGAATTCTTTTGTTGCTTTTTAATATTTGTCCGAATATATTACCCAAGATATTTGATTGAAGATCTCTCGGATCAATGGCATTCTGAACTTCAAAATCTTGTTCAAAAACTTCTACAAAATAACCAATTAGATTTCCCAAATCAAAAAAATATGAAGAATAAGTTATAAAAGCACTTCCAAAAAAATGTGCAAGTTTATCTTTATCACCAAAATTATCACCAGGAGAATCAAAAAAAATGTGTTTTGGTAAATTTCTATTTTTCGCAAGGTAAATGCTTTCTTCTGCTGAGGGTAAATGGTAATTAACTAGAAAATTTAATAACGGAATTTTAATATAAACATGATTGTAGGGAATTGAAGCAAAAGTCAAATCAAAAAGAGCTTCCTGATAATTATAATTGTCAAGCTTTAATGCTCTTAAATATATTGTGTCAACTAAGGCAAGGTCATTATTATTTTTTTTTAAGTTAAGGAAATAATCTGATGCAATAAAATTAGAGATGCTATTTATTTTCTTTGAAAATGTACTTTGCTGGGGAATGATAATTATTGTAAAAGACATTAAGAAAAATAGAACTAAATAATATCTAATCGAATTTAAAACATTTAAATGCTTAGGCATTAAGTTTGAATTACTCCAACATTGAATTTGTTAATGTCGGAATTGTTATCGGAAGATTCTATAGCAATAGAAATATATTCTCTTGTTTTTACAGGATCAATTATTTCATCGATCCAAAGTCGTGCTGCAGCATATAGCGGAGTACTGGTTTCTTCATAAGACTTTAAGATGTCTTTTAAGAGGTTATTTTTTTCATCTTCACTAAATAAATGTCCGCTTTTTTCAGCTTGCTTTAATTTAATATCTAATAGAACACTGCTTGCTTGAGATCCTCCCATAACAGCAATCTTTGAGTTGGGGTAAGCAAAAATGAACCGGGGATCATAAGCTTTTCCGCACATTGCATAGTTTCCTGCACCAAAACTATTGCCAATTATTATAGTTATTTTAGGAACAACTGAATTAGCAACTGCATTTACCATTTTGGCACCATCTTTAATTATTCCTCCATGCTCGGCCCGGCTTCCAACCATAAATCCTGTTACATCCTGAAGGAAAACAAGGGGAATTTTTTTTTGATTGCAATTCATTATAAACCTTGCAGCTTTATCCGCACTATCTGAGTAAATTACTCCACCAACCTGCATTTCTCCGGTTTCCGTTTTTATTATGTTTCTTTGATTTGCAACTATGCCTACAGCCCAACCATCGATTCTTGCGTAAGCGGTAATTAATGATTTACCGTATCCGGATTTGTATTCATCTATTTCTGAGTCGTCCACAATACGTGCAATTACTTCGTAAGAATCGTAAGGCTTTAATGGATCCTCTGGTAGAATACCATATATCTCTTTTGAATCATATTTTGGTAATTTGCTATCTATACGGTTAAATCCGGCTTTTAAATTACTTCCTGCTTTTTCTCTAAGACTTCTAATTTTCATTAGACATTCGGTATCATTCTTCAAAATATAGTCAGTAACACCCGAAATATTAGATTGTACCTTTGCTCCGCCTAATTTTTCATTATCAATGACTTCACCGATTGCGGCTCTAACTAAATGTGAACCTGCCAAAAAAACCGAACCTTCTCCTTCAACTATAAGCGCTTCATCACTCATTATTGGAAGGTATGCACCTCCGGCTACACATGGTCCCATGATTGCTGAAATTTGTGATATCCCCATTGATGACATTACTGCGTTATTCCTAAATATTCTGCCAAAGTGCTCTTTATCTGGGAATATTTCATTTTGCATTGGAAGAAATACACCGGCGCTGTCTACTAAATAAATTATTGGGAGTTTGTTTTCAATTGCAATTTCCTGGGCGCGAATATTCTTTTTTACGGTTATCGGAAACCAAGCACCTGCTTTAACTGTTGCATCATTTGCAACAATAACATGCAGTTTCCCATTAATTTTCCCGATTCCATAAATAGTCCCCGATGAAGGAGCTCCTCCATACTCTTCATACATACCATAAGCTGCAAAAGTACTAAGCTCAAAAAAAGTCGAAAATTCATCAATCAATTGATTAATTCGTTCTCTTGCTGTCAGTTTTCCTTTGGCTTTTTGTTTTTCAATGGCTTTTTTACCGCCCCCAATCTTAATCTTTTCTTTTTCCGCATCTAAATTATCGATTAGCTTTTTATAATGAATTTCTCGATTCAAATAACTTTGGTTTGAATGAATTTTATTTCCGATTTGTGACATAAATTTATTTTTACTCTTTTTTTAATAATTCTCTAGAAATAACTATTCTTTGAATCTCAGAAGTACCTTCTCCAATGGTTAGTAGTTTTGCGTCACGATAGAACTTTTCGACCGGGAAATCTTTTATATAACCATATCCG
>JAJXTM010000337.1 GCA_021783875.1 Bacteroidota bacterium | reverse complement strand
CTGAATGAAACTAATACAAGTCTAATATCCCAAAAATATAATTTATATAATGCTTCATATAAGTTAAAAAATATTTCTCTCATTTCTTATGCGGTTATTTGGCTATATGTTCAAATCGATATTCTATTTTTCCAAAATAATTCACATTCAAACATAAGTTCCTTTTTATTTCACCCGAATATTAGTTCAAATTTTGCAGATAATCTTCAATTAAACTTCAATATGTCCTTTTAAATTTTCTTCTTTTATAAAAGATTGCATATAGTGAAATATTTTCGCTACAATTAAATAAAACTTCCTAAAAATTAAAAATTTAACTTTTTTGACAGGCTATTTATGGCACTAAAAATGCTTTATATGATTTATAGTATATCGGCGATGTATTAAATTTAGAAAATGGTTTAGAATTTGAAGTAAAGATTTTTTTGACCCGCATCAGAAAACATTTGCTTTGCAAGTGTGGCTAACCCAAAATCTAACCTTATTTGCTGGATGAAAAATGGAGCGCAGCCTCCCGGAGAAACCCGGGAGGTGTTTTATTAATCAAAACTTTCAATTTTTTTTACATCTTCATAAATTATAGTAGTAAGATGTTCAATATCCGGATTTGAAATAGTCAAAATCCTTTCTTCTTGATTGCTAATTGCTTTAAATAAAATATTTCTCACTGTTCTAGCATTCCCAAAATTTTTATCTCTTTTATTATATAAATTTTCAAAAATTTCAAGCAAAAGCTGCCAGGCACCTTCATCCAATTTATATCCATTTTTATTTGAAATATCCAAACCAATTTCAAGCATTTGTCTTGGCGTATAATCTTCAAATAAAAATAAATTGGTGAATCTTGATTTAATTCCGGGATTTGAATCTAAGAACTCTTTCATTTCTTCAGTATAACCTGCTACAATGACTATAAACTTATTTTGTTCATTTTCCATTCTCTTAATTAATGTATCTATTGCTTCTTGACCGAAATCAGAACCGCCTCTTGTTAGAGTGTATGCTTCATCAATGAATAAAGTACCTCCGATAGCTTTATTGATGATCTCATCTGTTTTGGAAGCGGTTTGACCTTGGTAACCGGCAACCATTGATGAGCGATCTGATTCAATTAAATGTCCTTTCTCTAATATTCCCATTTCTTTATAAATATTACTTAGTAATCGTGCGATTGTAGTTTTTCCTGTGCCCGGATTTCCCATAAATACAGCGTTAAGATTTTTGGGGATTACCTTTAGTCCTCTTTGTTCCCTAAGTCTAGCTACTTTTAAACTACTAATAAGTTTATCTACAGATTTTTTAACTGATTTTAATCCAGCTAGTGAGTCCAACTCTTTTAGATATTCATGAAGTTTTTCCGGGTCGCCTTCAATCCTAAATGCTTCTTTTTCCTTTGCTTCATAGATATAATCTCTCAAATCATCTGGCATTATATATCTAAGCACTTCCTCATGCCTCTCTTCAGCAGGAATATCGGCAATTCGAAGCAGCTGCTTTTTTAAAGCTCCATCGACTAAATCTCTTACTAACCTTGCATTTCCGAAACTATTATCCCTACTTCTGTAAACAGTATTAAAATATTTTTTTAATGACTCCTTAGACTCTTCATCCAATAAGTGTTTTTTATTTGAGAGAATTTTTTGAGTAATATGCATTAATTCTTCCGGTGTATAATCATCAAAAATAAATTTTTTAGTAAACCGGGATTGAAGGCCAGGATTACTATTGAGAAATTCATTCATTTGATCAGTATAGCCCGCTGCTATTACAATAAATTTGCCTCTATCATCCTCCATTCTTTTTAATAAAGTATCTATTGCTTCTTTTCCGAAATCTGAGCTCCCTTCACCTTTTTTTATTAATGAATAAGCTTCGTCAATGAATAGTGTGCCTCCAATAGCTTTATCAATAGCTTCGCGCGTTTTTTCTGCAGTTTGACCTACAAAGCTTGCAACCAATCCTTGTCTGTCAACTTCTATTAAATGCCCTTTTGGCAGGATTCCCAATGCGGAATAAATTTCACTAAATAATCTTGCTACTGTTGTCTTCCCAGTTCCGGGGTTACCCAAAAAAACTAAATGGGAAGAAAACTTGTCGTTTATATTTTCACCTTGCTCAGTATAAAATCTTGCAAGTTTTATTATTTCATTTATTTCCTTTTTAACGCTTTCTAAGCCTGTAAGATTGGTGAGCTTTTCCATTACTTTAGCAAGCGCATTCTCATCAATGCTTAATTTTACTTCCTTTGAAATTGAACTCCCAATTACTGCTAGAATGTCTTCAGGGCAAATTGTAATCATTAATTCTTTAGTCCTATTTCCCACTTGAATCTTTAAGACACGCTTACTTAGGCAAATTTTAGCTTCATTGAAAAAATTTCGGGCAAGTCTCGCATTCCCGAAAGATTTGTCCCTTTTCCTGTATAAGGAAGTAAACTCCTTCTTTAATAATTCTAAAGCTTCTGGTTTAATAAAATAATCTTCTTTAGAAGCCATTAATTCGAATATCTTTACTAATTCATCCGGTGAATAATCATCAAAATAAAAAGTATGGGTAAATCGGGATTTTAATCCGGGATTTGAATTAATAAAGGAATTCATTTCTTCCGGATAACCAGCGACAATAACTGCTAAATCATTATTTGATGATTCCATCCGCTTAATGATAATATCAATTGCTTCCTGACCAAAGTCATTAGTATTACCAGGTTTTTTTAAGGAATAAGCTTCATCAATAAATAATAAACCGCCGACTGCTTCGTTAATCACTTTCTCAGTTTTTTGTGCCGTCTCTCCTACATATTGACCTACAAGTCCTGCACGGTCAACTTCAATTATGTGTCCATTTTTTAATAACCCCATGGCTTTAAATATTTGCCCTAGTAATCTTGCTATTGTCGTCTTCCCAGTCCCGGGGTTTCCTAAAAAAACGGAATTAACTGAAAATGTTTCCTGAGTTTTTAAACCTAATTTTTCTCTT
>JAJXTM010000336.1 GCA_021783875.1 Bacteroidota bacterium | reverse complement strand
AAAATACAATTGATGCAGAGCGTATTGCTAAAAATGCTGCATTAGATGGTTCGTTATTTGAACAACGAGGTTGTAACTCGCCGCACACTATTTTTGTTGAAGAAGGAAATCCAATTACTCCTTTAGATTTTGCTAGATTGCTTTCATTAGAAATGGCTAAATTAATAAATAAAATTCCGAAACAACCTGTAACAGCATCTGATTCTTTGAAAATAATGAAATGTCGTGTCGAATATGATATTAAAGGTGAAGCATTTTATCCTTCTGGTATGGAATGGTCGGTTTTATATTCAGATATTGATAAGGGGATTGCGACTCCTTGCTTCAATCGGACTCTGTTTGTCCGTCCGATAAAAGATATTTTTGAGATAGCTAACTATTGTAGTCATTTGACTCAATCTGTTGGAACGGCTTTATCTCCTGAAAGAAAAAAGGCATTTGCAAAAGTTGTGACAAGAAAAGGGGTTGATAGAGTTCCGGATATTGGGAAAATGACGCTTTATGATATTCCTTGGGATGGGGTGTTTTTCATGAATCATTTAGTTAGATGGTGTAAATTATAATCTAATTCGATTGAAGTAAAATATTTTTGGAATTGTTAGCAATTAAATCCATCGTGAAATCTTTATTTCCCAGAATGAGTATATATTAAAATAATTTATTAAGGTATTTTATGAACCAATTTAATGAATTTGAAGGCAAAAGATTTGTAATTTCAGGGGCTAGCTCAGGTATAGGTAAAAAGATAGTGACTGATTTAGCAAATTATGGTGCTTTTATTCTCGCATTAGGAAGAGATCAGGATCGATTAAATTCTTTGAAAATACTTCATCCCAACAGAATTACAGTCGAATCCTTTGATATTACGGATTTCTCTAAATTAAAATTGGCTATAGAAAAATTTTCTCAAGAGGGTAAGGTTGATGGTTGTGTGCATTCGGCTGGTATTAATAAATTTACACCACTTAAAATTCTAAATTGGGATATATTTGACAAAATTATGAAAGTAAATTTGTATGCCGGTATTGAATTAACTCGAATTGTCTCTTCCAAAAAAAATTCTAATGAAGGCTGCTCAATTATATTGATTTCTTCTGTGGCAGGAATAAAAGGAGAAGCTGGACTCACAGCTTATTCAGCATCCAAAGGTGCGTTAATAAGTGCTATGAAATCTATGGCTTTAGAACTAGTATCAAGTAAAATTAGATTAAATTCAATATCTCCGGGAGTTGTAAAAACCGAGTTAACTGAATCAATGGAAAAGTATTATCCTGATGGTACGGATTCTATCATCAAAAAACATCCCGCTGGAATTGGACAGGTGGAAGATGTATCAAATTTAGTATTATTTTTACTTGACCCCAAAAGCAAATGGATTACAGGATCAAATTTTATAATTGATGGTGGCTATTTATTAAATTAAAAGTTATTAATTTGATAAGTATTACCTGCCAAATCCAATATCTTATTTTAAAGCATTATCAAAATCCTCTTGCTTTAATTCTAGTAAAACTTTTTCATAATAAGGGAAAATATTTTTTATATTATTATTCTCTGATAATTTTGAATCAATTATTTTAAATCCAATTTTCAAACTAGCATTAAGTGACTTGTAATTATCTTTGAAGCAAATACCCTGTGCCTTTTTAATATTTTTATTTTCAGGATAATACCTTTTTATACTTTCTAAAATTAATCTTGTATAAACCCCTCTTCTTCTGAATTCTTCTCTTACATATCCATATTCCATTTGGATTGCACCTGTTTCTCTTCTAAAACTTAATTCCTTTGTTATTTTAAATTTTTCTAAAATAGAAGGAATTTTTCCCTTATCTAAATAAAAAAGTAATATATTACTGTAAAGAATATAACTTGAAATACCGACTGCACCTTCTATCCAGGAACCTAGTGCTCCAATCGGAATATTGTCTAATTCAGCAACTAAAAAACCGGATAGACCATATTCTTGTCCTTCAATGTTGTCATTTAATATATTTTTTAAAATGTCCTTATACTCTATTTCATTAACGTTTAAAATATTACAAGCACTTATGACATTAGAACCACTCTTATCGGCTTCAATTATTGTCTCAATTATGAAGTCAATGTCTTTTTCTTCTGCTTGTCGAATGACCAAATTGTCCATTTTCATTTTTTGTTATAAAAAATATTTATGGGATGTTCTTATTTGTTATTAATTGAAATGCCTTTTTAAAGTTTTGCCAATTCTTTTCTGTCAACTTTCCCATTTACATTTAAGGGGAAAGTTGGAATCGATATAATTTCAGCAGGGACCATATATTGTGGAACTTTTGTTTTAAGATTTTCAAAAATGTTATCGATTTCACCATTATAATTTTCTATAAACAATCGAATTTGAAATACTCCTGTGTTTTTTTCAATAGCAATTGCTACTACATTGTTTGCATTCGTAAATTTACGGACATGTTGTTCTATTTCGCCGAGTTCTACTCTAAAGCCCTGAATTTTAATTTGAAAATCTATTCGTCCGCAATATAAAAAATCACCGTCCTTGTCGATATATGCTAGGTCACCGGTTCTGTAATACCTGGTTTGACTTCCATTTTCTGTGTAATTAAAAAATACTTCTTCATTTTTTGAATTATTATTAATATAACCATCAGTTAATTGATTTCCGGCGAGGCATAATTCTCCTTTTTGCTCAACACTTAATAAATTATTATTCTCATCAAATATTCTCATTATCATATTTGGCATTGCTTTACCAATACATACTGAACCGTTATAATTTTTAATCTCTGAAGAATTTCTTGGAATTGTATATGTAGAGCAAAAAATTGTTGCTTCTGTAGGGCCGTAAACATTTTGAATTAGTGCATTGGGTGCACATATCTCCCATTCACGTGCAATCTCTGAGTATAATGCTTCGCCGCAAAATAGTGAATATTTCAAATCCTTTAATCTTATGTCATTAAAATAAGGTCGGAGATAGGTAAGGATTGAA
>JAJXTM010000045.1 GCA_021783875.1 Bacteroidota bacterium | reverse complement strand
TTTACAACATCACCTATAGAAATTAATCCGACAAGGATATTATTTTCATAAACAGGTAAATGTCTAATATGTTTGTTAATCATCAATGCCATACATTCTTCAGTGTTTTGGTCTATCGTAACAAAAAGCACTTTAGAAACCATAATTTCTCTAACAAAAGTATCCTTAGAGATTTTCCCACGAAGGACAACTTTTCGGGCATAATCCCTTTCGGACAAAATTCCGGTAACTTCCCCATTTTCAACAACTAAAAGTGCGCCTATTTCTTTTTCAGACATTACTTTTAGAGCATCATACACAGTGGAATCCGGTGAAATCATTAAAACATCGTTACCTTTTACTTTCAATATTTCCCGAACAGTTTTCATAATAATGCCCTTCCAAAGTTTGTTAAATATATTTTAGTAAAGAATCAGATCCAATTTTTATGATGTTAAATTTTCTTTAACCAAAATATTATTAAAAATTATTATTAGCAATCCGGGAAGACTTTTATTTATTTTGAATTTGAATGGTTTATTGCCGGCAAAATGAGCCAATTTTTCCCGTCTCGGGCAATAAGGGCTTCAGCGGCCTCAGGTCCCCAAGTTCCTCCAGAATAATTTGGAAAATCAGTTGGGGTAGCTGATTCCCATGTTTCAATTATTGGCATAAGCAATTCCCATGCAGCCTCAACTTGATCGGAGCGCATAAATAATGTTGCATCGCCGAGCATAACGTCAAGCAAAAGAGTCTCATAAGCTTCTGGCGGTTCAGTCTTGTAGGCATTTTCATAATTAAAGATCATATCGACAGGTGTCAGGAGCATTTTTAAACCCGGCTGTTTTGCCTGAAACCGTAATCTAATACCCATTTCCGGCTGAATATTAATTATTAGTCTATTAGGCTGCCAATTTTCGATTGATTCATTTGGGAAAGCACTATGAGGGACCGGTCGGAACTGGATAGTAATTACCGAGGTTTTCACAGGTAACCTTTTCCCAGTGCGAATATAGAAAGGCACATCCTGCCATCGCCAATTGTCAATAAAAAATTTAATAGCAGCAAAGGTTTCAATATTAGATTGTGGATTGACTCCGGGTTCTTCTTTATAACCAACTATTTTATTTCCTTCCAGCCAACCACCGCCATATTGACCTCTGACAGATACATTATGAACATCTTCAGGTTTATATTTTCTTATTGCACGAAGGACATCGACCTTTTTATTTCTTACCTCATCGGCAGAAAAAGAAACCGGTGGTTCCATTGCAGTAAGGCACAACAATTGCAGAATGTGGTTTTGAATCATGTCACGAAGAGCTCCTGCGTGGTCATAATAGCTTCCACGATGTTCCACACCAACTTCTTCAGAAACAGTAATCTGAACATGGTCAATAAAATTTCTATTCCATATAGGTTCAAACAAAGCATTAGCAAAGCGAAATGCCATCATATTTTGAACTGTTTCTTTACCAAGATAATGATCAATTCTATAAATTTGACACTCATTAAAAATATTACCCAGAATTTTATTTAATTTTCGAGCGCTTTCTAGATCATGACCGAATGGTTTTTCAATGACTATTCTATCAAGCAAATCATCTTGGGCTATATTTGAGGAACTTAAATTTTCGGTAATATCTTGAATGAACAAAGGCGGTATAGCGAGATAAAAAACCCGGTTTGATTTTTTCCCCCATGGAGATTCAATCGATAAAAGTCTTTGTGCAAGCTGCTGATAATTATTCTTATCGGTAAAATCTGCTTTCTGATAACTTAATGAAGAAGCAAATTTTTGCCATTCATTTTCATTTGCTTTTCCACGTCGAGAAAATTTATTTATTCCGTCATTAATCCTTTGACGAAATTGATCATCAGACATTTCCTTAATATCAAGACCAACTACGGCAAAATTATCAGGTAGCCAATTATCAAGATAAAGATTATAAATAGCCGGTAATAATTTTCGCCAACACAAATCACCACCGGCGCCGAAAATTATGATTATAGTTGGATCAGGTTTACGTGCAGAAAGCATAAATATTCCTTATATTTTATTCCATAGAGTATGATAAACACCTTTTTCATCTACTCTTTCGTAGGTATGGGCGCCAAAAAGATCTCGCTGAGCTTGAACCAAATTAGCTGGGAGCCAGGGGCTGCGATAAGAATCGAAATATGATAATGATGCAGAAAATGCCGGAACCGGAATTTCGAGATCAATTGCAGATTTAATAATAAAACGAATATTTTCTAATCTTTTAAGGACTTCCTTTGATATTTCCGAATCGAGAAGGAGATTTGGAATATTCGGATTATTTTCAAAAGCCTCGGCAATTTCTTCTAATAAGGAAGCGCGGATAATGCAGCCGCCTCTCCATATTTTTGCAATATCTTTAAGTTTAAAGTTATAATGGTATTCGCGTGAAGCACTATCGAGCATAGCCATGCCCTGAGCGAAAGTGATAATCATAGAAAAGAAAAGCGCGCCGCGCAATTTATTTGCAAATACTTTTCGGTCGCCATTAAATAAATACTGATTTGATTGAAATATTTTTGCGGCATTTTCTCTTTCTTCTTTGTAGGCAGACATATCGCGCATAGAAACTGCAGCGTCAATCGTATTTAAGGGTACCTGCAAATCCATTGCATCCTGAGAAGTCCATTTACCAGTGCCTTTTTGTTTTGCTTTGTCTAAAATATTGTCGATTAGTCTTCCTGATTTATTTCCATCGGGTTGAAGAAATATATCAGCAGTTATTTCGATTAAGAATGATTGCAATTCACCTTTATTCCAAGTATCAAAAATATCGTGCAACTCATCATTCGTATAATTTAATCCACGTTTAAGAACATCATAGGTCTCAGAAATTAATTGCATCAAACCATACTCAATTCCATTATGAACCATTTTAACATAATGACCGGCTGATCCTGTTCCAAGATATTCGACACAATTACTTCCGTTAACTTTAGCAGAAACTGCCTCAAACAATGGGCGTATTCTTTCATAGGAAGCTGACGGACCGCCCGGCATAATACTTGGGCCGAATCTTGCACCTTGCTCTCCCCCGGAAATTCCTACTCCCAGAAAATTTATATTCTTATTACCTAATTCTTTAAATCTTTTATTAGTGTCCGTAAAGTGCGAATTGCCCCCGTCAATTATTAAATCTCCCGGTTCAAGAAACGGGAGCACGTCATTTATTACTGCGTCAACGGGAGCGCCGGCAGGAACAAGCATCATAACAACACGAGGTTTCTTGAGAATAGAAATAAATTCTTGAAGTGAATTTACTCCTTTAATCATTTTACCGGCACCTTCAGAATTTAATGCGGATACTTTGGATACATCTTTATCGAAACCGGAGACCGGGAATCCGTGATCTGCGAAATTCAAAACCAGGTTCCTTCCCATTACTCCCAAACCAACCATCCCTAATTCATATTCAATCTTATCCATGAATAATTATCCTTCCTTTGGATTTTGCTTTAAAAGAGAAAATCATTTAAATAAAATATACTTTATTTAAGTAATGAAAGCCCTAAATTTTCAAGATGTTTTTTTGTTGAAGTTAAGCTCGTATGATGAATACCATTTATACCAAGAGTGTTTGCGACCTGAACGAACATTAAACGATCGTCAAGATAAGCAACCTGATGCGGTTTAACTTGCGATACATCTAAAGCAACTTTATAAATATCTATATCGGGTTTTCGAAAATGTACAAAACTTGAGGCAATAAACGAATCGAATATTTCATTTAAATTAAATTGATTTATACGATATTCCGTTAACTCTCTTCCCTCATTGCTAACAGCTGTAACCTTCAAATGGAACTTCTTTTTTAATTCTTTTATAAAAGAAATCATTTTAGGAATTGCTTTCGATTGAGTAAACATGAAATTTTCAAATTCTTCTTTGGAAAAATTTCTTTTTTCAAAAAACACTACCCGCTTCAAATATTCATTTAAATCAAGTTTACCAGCTTCATAAGTATCAAACGTTAAATGATGGCGTTCGTTAATTTCTTCAAGATCAAGATTAAATTTTTTGACTGCTAAAATGCGAGCTTTTCTATCCCACCCATTTGTTAAAAGAACACCGCCTACATCGAGGAAAAGAGTCGATATATTTTTATTTGTCATAATCTATTATAATGATTAATTATTTTAAAAAATTGTAAGAAAAATATTCTGGTTTTATAATATCCATACATTTAGTCTTGGCATTTTGCACTTTTGCATTAAAAAGATATTACCAAAAAGACGCAATAGTTCCTAACCTTTTAAACAGGAATATTATCTTTTTATTTGATTAACCCACCAATTTCACCGTTTGGATTCATTTGTGTATGAACCAAAACATAAGCTTTACCTGTTTTTATCCAGGCTCTCAGACTATTTAGATTTATATCCTTATTAGTTAAAGTACCTGAAGATAGCATCCCATTAAATTTCCCGGTTATTTTCCCTTTGTAAAGCCAAGCGACAATCGGGCCTTCTTTTCCCATAGGTCCATGATGAATATGAGCCATTGCTACGCTATCAATTCCATAGACATAAAGTTTGTAAAACAGTTTTTTGCCGTCTTTACTAAAAGTAAAATCTGCATGTCCATAAGCTTTTGTTTTTATAGCCGGAGTCTTAAATTTTCCAGAAAGGATAGCTTTAAAAGCATTTTTTTGAAATTTTCTTACTTTTGGATTAGACAATTTTGCTATAATAGAAAAGTCTTTTCCAGTAAATGGCTTTTCTGAAGCCGGAATGATGTTTGCCAGAAATAGAAATAATGTAATAACTAAACTGAATCTTAAAATCTTTTTCATTTGAACAATGCCTTAAATAATTTAATAATTTGATTAAAAGTACTTAACAAAGCTGAAAGTTACTGTGACGGTGATTAATATGATTAAGACAATAATATATGTTTTTATCATAAATTGAGATAGATTGAAATAATAGATTTATTTTTAAGACGTGAATATTGTTCTGTATTTTTTATCTTTACAGTCTAAATTTATAATTCCTAATAATTTTTAAACAAATAAAGAATCCTATTGAAAAACATTATCCATCCTGAAGTAAAAATCGGGCATATACATTTAACCGTATCCGATATTGAACGCTCGCTTAAATTTTATCGTGATTTATTAGGCTTTGATGTAACATCTTATTTCGGAAATTCTGCAGTATTTCTTTCTGCTGGGGGTTATCATCATTACATAGGGTTAAATACTTGGCAAGGTACAGATGCCACTCCTCCTCCGGACGGACACACCGGGCTATATCATTTTGGTATTCTTTTCCCAAACAGAAAAGAACTTGCCAGAATTTTAAAAAGATTATATGAAATAAATTATCCCATTGAAGGTGCCTCAGATCATGGAATATCAGAATCTATTTATCTTGCTGACCCGGACGGCAACGGAATTGAACTTTATGCCGACCGTTCTTTAGATCAATGGCCGATAGATGATGAAGGTCATTTGCAAATGATTACAAAACATCTTGATGTACTCGATCTGCTTTCTGAGCTAGACGGTGATGAAAGCTAAATTCTTTAGCCGGGTTATAGCACATCATTCTTCCTCTTTTATAATTTTCTTTTTTTTATTTTTCCAAAATATTTTCGGACAGCAAGGAAACGTAGTTCAGCAAGTTGATTCCGCTATGAATCATCTTGTAAAGCTAAAAATGTTTTCCGGTGCAGTTGTTATAGCTATTGATAATAAGCCAATTTATCAAAAGGCATTCGGATTTTCTGATTACAGGGAAAAACTATCCAATCGACTGAATACTAAATTTTATTTAGGCAACATATCCAATTTTTTTACAGCTCTTTTGATAGAACAACTTAATCAAGAAAATAAAATAAATTTTTCAGATACTATAGACAAATTCATTCCGGGTTTTTCATTTGGGGATGAATCTAAAATCACTATTCTTGATTTGCTAAATGATAAATCCGGTTTGGGGAATTATGAGTTTGATAAAGAATATATTAAACAAAGAAACAATATTAAATCAATAAGTGATTTCCTGCCAATTATTAAATCCGAAAAACTAAAATTTATTCCCGGGACAAAGACATCTCAATCAAGTTCCGGCTTCATTATACTTGATGCCATTATAGAAAAATTATACCATCAAAACATTAAAGACGTGCTAAGAAATAAAATATTTGATCCGCTAAAAATGAATGAATCGGGTTTATGCATTGACGGCGATAATAATGCTGAAAATGCGTTAGGATATAACGTTTTGATTAATGGAGAAGTCAAGCAAAGCGCAGATTTCAATTATAAAGGATTGGCAATGTATTCTACAATTGAAGATCTTTTAAAACTTGATAAAGAAATGTCAACCGGAAATACAATTTTGAGCGAAGAAGGTAAGTTAAGATTATTTACTAGAGATTTTCTTGCCTTCAAAAATGCCAACTGGGAAAATTATTCATCCAGCGAGACATTTGGTATTGAAGGAACTGCCCCAGGAACAGATAATATTTGGTATCATTTTTTTAAGGAAAAATATACAATTATTATTTTATCCAATTTTAATCAACCAGCAGCTAAGGATGTCAATTATTTGATTAAAATGATATTATTTGGAAGGAGCTATTTCTTGCCTAATTTGCCGCAATCAAGATTTATTTACAACCAAATTAAAAAAAATGGAATGAAATATTTTCTTAATCACTATGTTGAAATTTTCCGCAAAAATCATTATGAAATTTCTGATTTTCATACTTTAGATAATGCTGCTCAGGGGATGCTTCAAATTAATGAAAACAAATGGGCTATCGACTTGTTAAAGCTTAATGCCGGGTTATTTAGCTATATTCCTCGGGTCTATAATAGTCTTGCCGATGCTTTCCTTCATACAAATCAAAAAATGGAAGCAATTTCTAATTATAAAAAAACATTAAAGATTGATCCCCAAAATTTATATGCTAGAAAGATGCTGATCTCACTAGGAGATTTATAGTTTTACCGCAAACCATGAATACCTCACTTAATAATTAAAATTATTTTGCCAAGTATCGAAAACAAAGAATAAACAGGTCCTGATAAAATTATGTTCTAAACTTATTTAAACCGGTTTTTCAATACTTCGGTCTAACAATAAATAAAAAAGGCATAGTATTGAATCAGAAACGAGTATTAATTGCTAGGCAGGACAGAATCGGAGATGTAGTTTTATCCACTCACATTCCCCGCGCAATTAAAAAAGAATTTCCCAATAGCTTTATTGCTGTTCTTGTGAAAAATTATACTAAAGACGTTTATTTAAACAATCCTTATATAGATAAAATAATAATATATGATGATATTCCGACCAATGGTTTAAAGAATTTTTTTCTTAAGGTTATAGAAATTCGGAAATTGCGTTTTAACTATGCATTAATGCTGCTTCCATCTAAAAGAATCAATTATCTGCTTTTTTATTCAGGCATTTTTCACCGAGTTGGAGTTGGAAAAAAATTCTATCAGTTTATTACTTTTGTAAAAGAGGTAAGCAGGCATAAATACATTCCTCTGAGACACGAGGCTGATTATTGTATGGATCTAGCCAGAATTATTGGAGTTAAATCTAACGATATATTTCCGGAAATTTTTCTTTCTGCGACTGAACAAAAAATCATATTTAATATAAAAGCAAAAGCAAGAGATAGAAATAAACTTTTAATCGGTATTAATGTCACAAACAAAAATTCAGCTCCAAATTTAAATACCGATACTTATTTAAATCTTATAAAGAGACTACAAAAAGATGATCGATTCCAGATAGTAATAACAGACAACGAAATTCCGTTAATTCTACAAAACTTAGAAGGAGTTGAATATCCAAATGAAGGTTCGCCTTTAAGGAAATCAATAGTAAACATTGGATCGCTTGATTTTTTGATTTCTTCCAGCACAGGACCGATGCATATTGCGGCTGCATTGGGTGTAAAGACCATTTCAGCATTTTGTACTTTAAGTGCATGTTCTTCCAAATTATGGGGACCATTAGGTAATCAGAGCAAAATAATTAATCCGGATAACAATTACTGCGATTTTAAATGCAGTAAAAATCCAAAAATCTGCACTTTTTCAGGGGACGGAGGAATAACTGTAGGCAAAATACTATTTGAATTAAAGGAGCTTATAGATGAAAAAGAAACGATTCCGACAACAATCATCTATGAAAACAGATTAAAAGTATTTAATAAATGATTTTTCTATTATATTATTTAGTAGATATGCCTTTAATATATGGCAGAATTTTTACCGCTTTAATTATTAATTCCATGTCTTTTTGATTTGAAGGAGGTAGCCCATTCATTAGCCAAAAGTTTATATGCAGTCTTATAGAATCGGGGACAGGGTTATGCAAACCAGAATATATCCAATTGCCAATTATATAATTGCTAGAATCGATGGTTGAGTAATCACCTGAATAACTTTGAAAATTTATATTTTTCTTTGACCAAATTATTTTATGAGTAGTTGAAATTAAATGGTTTTCCAAAGCAAAAGAAGATTGCCTATGAGAATTCAGGGGTTGAATTGAATACCAACAGAGATTATTCAATTTAGTTCCCCATCTTGAAAATTCAATATCTATTTCATGATTGTCATTTTGATATAGAAATAATCCCACAACGGCATTAGGATCTATAAGAGTCACATCACTATTGATAGAGAAAGTATACTCTCCATAATCCATCTTTTTATCACTAATTATTTCCGAACAGTACCATTTATTATTAATCTTATTAATTTTCAAATGAAGGTAGCCCAGTGAATCCACCCAAACATTTTGTGAACTATTAGACCAATAGTTTGGTCCGGGGCTCCCGGCGCTGTCTTTGATCTGCCAATTCATGCCGGCAAACTTTATTGTTTGGTTATGATTTTTAAATATATTTGCTTTATAATTTAGTTGTGCTGAAATATTATAACTTAAGAAGATAATACCAATCATAATTAGCGCAACATTCTTTATAATCTTTATATACATATATTTTTATAATTTAAAGAATTAACTTTTAAATAATTAAGTTAAAATATATCGTTAAATTAGCTTATAATCATTTTAACAAAAGAAAAATACTGATATGGAATTTGAAGAGGCTGTAGCTTTATCTAAAAGCAAATTAACAAGAGGATTTGAGCGGTTTGTTCCTTCTGCATTGATGTTACTATTGTTTTTTATATTGATAAGAGCGTACGAAATATTTTTTGTTTGGAAACAAACTTTTTTCCAGAGTATTAAAGTGGTATTAATAGCTGATAGTATATTTTACGACTTGCTATTTTATTTTCAAATAACCGGATTTTTATGTATTATTTTTATAATCATCTTTCTATTAAGTCAAAAGGTTGCTATTATAGTTTTCAGAGTATTGGGTACAATTCTTACCTTTATTTATCTGCTTCTAATACTTTACTTTTCAAAATCCGCAATTCCTTTAGGTTCAGATTTATTCGGATATTCAATTTCGGAAATTACCCATACAGTTGGCTCTGCGGGAGGATTTGATTTTGGATATTTAATTGTTTTTTTAATATTTATCTCAATAATGACATTTGCATTTATATGGATTGATAAAATCAAACTTCACAAATCTGTGATTTCTATATTTTTCACTTTACTGATTATTGTGTTTTTTTTTGGATATAAATTTGCTCCTATTCAAGAAGAATTTTCCTCAACAACAGACTATGCATTGACAGTAAATAAGTTTCAATTTTTTGTTTCAAAGACATATCATTATTTATTTATTGGAGATTTTGAAATTCCTATTTCAAATTATTATTATGATACAGACAGCAGTGCTACTTCGGGTTTTGATTATACTGACCCTAATTACCCATTTTTGCATAAAGATAATGCTCCTGATGTATTAGGCAATTATTTTAATATAAGCGCTAAGAAACCGGTTTTTGTTTTCCTTGTTACCGAGAGCCTTGGAAAGGGCTATTCAGGGGAAGGTGCATATATGGGCAGTTTCACTCCATTCCTTGATTCTCTAGCTCAGCACAGTCTATACTGGGATAATTTTTTAAGCTGCGGTGGAAGAACTTTTGCCTTTCCGCCATCAATATTCGGTTCACTACCATTTGCAGATAAAGGATTTTTAGAATTAAATGAGAATATGCCGCCACATTTTTCAATAATAAAACTTTTAGTAAGTAACGGTTATTCAGCTAAATTTTTCTATGGAGGGGATGCCCATTTTGATTACATGGATACTTTTTTTAAGAAACAAAATGCTCAAATTTTTGACATTAAAAGTTTTGGATCAAATTATAGGAAAATGCCTTCTAAAGGTAATGGATTTACATGGGGATATGGGGATAAAGAATTATTTGAAAAATATTTTGAAATAATAAATACGGAAAAAAACCCTAAAAGAATCGATGTTTCTATGACTCTTTCAATGCATAGTCCCTTTTTAATTTGGAATCAGGATTATTATAGAGAAAGGGTCGATCAAATAATAAGCAAGCTGAATTTAGGAAAAGATATAATTGCACAGGATAAAAGCTACAGAGATATGCTTTCAACAGTAGTCTATACAGACGATGCTTACAGATATTTTTTTAATCAATATAAAAAGAGACCTGATTTTAATAATACGATCTTTATTATTACAGGCGATCACAGGATGCCTGAAATTCCAATATTAAATCAAATTGACAGATTTCATGTTCCATTGATTATTTTTTCTCCAATGCTTAAAAGAACAGCAAGATTTTCTTCTGTTTCATCACAATTTGATATTGCGCCGTCAATCATTGCATTCTTAAACAAAGAATATAAAATACAGATACCTTCTGAAACAACATTTATGGGATCGGGATTAGATACCACCAGGCAGTTTAGAGATGTTCACAGTTATCCGCTAATGAGGAATAAAAATGAGTTACTTGATTATTTGTATCAGGACTATTTTTTATCCGATAAAATATTATATCACATTGACAGTGACTTAAATCTTATACCATCAAATAATCAGATGATGAAAGATAAAATCGGAAATCTTTTTGATGAGTTTAAACAAAAGCAGAATTATATGATGAAGACAATGAAATTGATTCCATCTCAGTTTATATTTTAAGCGGTGATTTATTTTTGGTTAAGCGATTTATAATAATCATTAAGAATCTTTGATACCATCGGCTCATAATAAAGCCAGAAAAAGCTAACTCTCTCAGCGATATCATTTGAAGAATATAGAAAACTTCTGAAGTTTGTTACACCCCAAAAGTCAGTAAAGAGCATATCTATTGGATTATCGCAAAAATCTCCGCAGAAATAATAAAACTTATAATCTTTATCGAAGTGCTCAATCACAGCCGGAAACGGATTAGGAATATTTATAGAATTTAAAATTGAATCCCCTCGTAAATTAGTTTTTATCTGATAAACCGAAACCACATTATTGGAATGGGAAGTTAACATAACATCAAACCAATAAGAATATTTTAATTTTTGAGGTACTTTAAATCTATTTTGATTCCTTTCGTTTGTTAAAATAAATGGAACCTCAGCATTAAGATCCCGTTTATTATCAAGGATTTCAATTCTTCCGTCATCATTAATAAAAGCAATTCCTGAACTCTTAAAAGGCCATTCATTATTATGCTGTTCTTTATAATCTTTTATTAACCAATGAGGTATTTCTTTGTCTACCGTTGTATCAAGGTTTTCAAAATATCTTCCAGCCCATCCGGTCCATCTAATACCAAATAAGTCTTCAAATTTACTTCTTATTTCCTTTGAAGTCGGAGTAGCAATATCATTATATTCTGTCATAATTAATTTATGTTCTGACTTCATCATTGTAAGAAATTTTAAATCCTGAATAGACATACCGCCATAAATCAGCTTTGAAATATCGCCCTTATAGTTATGACCATACCAATCTTTATTGTAGACACCATATGTATCCGTGAAATAAGTCATATCCGAATGATCAGCAAGAGATTTCAACTGATCGTCAGAAAAACTTTCTAATCCTTTAATTGAATATTGACCATCAGAACCGGGATAAAAGCCATAATAATCTTTTGAGATATTGTAAAGATTACGTTTAGAATTACAAAATTTTTCATGATCAAGTACCCAATTAAGAGATCGATGTTCATCCCCCAAATTCGATAAACTAGTTTTATCAACGATAACAACTTTTAGTTCTTTTTTGCCTTCAATTTGCCATCCGAGCCACATCCAAACAGGAAGGGTAAGAAGAATTACCAGCACAGAAGAAATTATATATTTTTTCATAAGTCTATCAATTAGAATATATATTTTAGACTTAATCCGCCAGTAAATTCAGTGATAAAGCTACCTGGAAAACGTTCTTCCTTGGAATAACTTCCTGAAAAATCAATTATTATTTCTTTAGTAATTTTTGATTGATATTCTAAACTGCCTGAATTTGATTTTAGCCAATAATTCTGATTATCAATAGAACTGGCATCCGGACTTATTCCTGTTCCGCCCGATAAAGCAATATAATCATCAGCGCCTGCTAAATAATACCTAATTGTCAGGGAATATGAATGGGAAGCGTACTGCACGCTTGGTGTAATGAAAGTGCGTAACGAAAACCAAAAATTACTGTAATACTTCCCCAAAGCTGCTGTATATATCCAAACATCGGAGGAATACTTTAATAATCTAAATCCGGCATCAACTTCAAAACTCAGAGGAAGACTGTAATAAAGAGAAGCTCCATATCTAGTTTTGGGGAAAATATCCGAATTTGAATAACCGATGTTTAAATAAGCATATAAGCCATTTGCAAAACGCGGATACATATCAATTTCATATTGGGTACCGGGGGTATCAAATCGGTTTCCGAAATTTGCTCGAAGTATAGCTGTGCCTAAAGGAGTCTGCCGAGAGTATTGGATATAACCAAGCTGCCATGGAGAAAATATTTTATTAAATTTTTCATAAGAATAATTTACTGTAATAGCATTTATTCTAACATCCTCTTTTAGTCTTTCAGCGAGGCTTAAAGCTTCAGCGTTGGAATTATTAATAGATAATAATTTCTCAATTGTAATAAAAGCTTCTTCATATTGTTTTAAGCTAGCTAACACACGCGCCTTTTCTAAAAGATAATCTTCCGATTTGGGATATTTTCTCAATCCGAGATTACAATATATCAATGCTTGTTTCGGATTATCCGACCAATATTCCATATCAATAGCAGCATTTATAGCATCATAATTTGAAGAGTCTCTGGAAAAGATTTGGCTAAAAACGGCTTTAGCAGAATCATACATATCATCCCATGTATATAGTCTAGCAAGGAATACAGAAACATCCGTATAATTAGGACTGTCCTTTAGAATTTCATAACAGATGTCTCTTGCCTGTTTACGATCTTTCAGTTTAAAGGCGACATCGCGTGCTTTTATAAATAATTCATCGGCAGTCATCTTTTTTTGCCCATAATTGCTGGTAAAAGAGATTATCACAAATAAAAGAAACAAGTACTTCATATTTAAC
>JAJXTM010000044.1 GCA_021783875.1 Bacteroidota bacterium | reverse complement strand
GCAGGAAGATTTTAAAGTAGCTGAAGAAGAATTAAAGAAAAATGCCGAATTATTAAAAGAAAAACTAAAATTATTTGATATAGAAATTGAAAAAATAGATGTCACACCCGGTCCTGTAGTAACATTATATGAGATCGTTCCTTCTCCTGGTGTGAAAATTAGTAAAATTGTTGGACTTGAGCATGATATTGCTTTGGCTTTGGCAGCTCGCGGTATTAGGATCATAGCCCCAATTCCGGGCAAAAGTGCAATAGGTGTGGAAATTCCAAATGCTGAAGCATCATTAGTTAATGCACGTTCTGTTCTTAGCCATATCTCAGAATCAAAAGCTGAACTTCCTATGGCATACGGGAAAACAATTAATGGCGATGTTTATATCGCAGACTTATCAAAAATGCCACATCTTCTAATAGCTGGATCAACCGGCTCAGGAAAAAGCGTTGGTATTAACATGATTATTGCGAGCCTTCTTTATTCAAAAAGACCCTCAGAAGTTAAATTGATTATGATTGATCCAAAAAAAATAGAACTTTCTTTTTATAATAAGCTTCGCCGCCACTATTTGGCGGTTTCTCCTGACCTTGATGAAGAAATTATAACTAATCCTCAAAATGCTGTACTTCTCCTAAAATCAGTAGAATATGAAATGGAGAAGCGCTATGATAAGCTTGCTAAAGCAGGAGTAAGAAATATTGTTGACTATAATGTAAAAGTCAGCGATCCCAAAAAATGTCCAAAAGATACGGATGAAATTAAGCACCATCCCATTCCATATTTGGTTGTTATAATAGATGAACTAGCCGATTTGATGATTACTGCAGGCAAGGAGGTCGAAGAACCGATAGCCCGACTTGCACAATTGGCTAGAGCTGTAGGTATTCATCTTGTACTTGCTACCCAGCGCCCTTCAGTTAATGTTATAACGGGTGTTATAAAAGCTAACTTTAGCGCCAGAGTTGCTTATCAAGTAGCTACAAAGATTGATTCACGTACAATTCTTGATATGAACGGTGCTGAACAACTGTTAGGCAAAGGAGATATGCTTTTCCTACCATCCGGATCACCGAAACCAATTCGCATTCAAAACGCTTTTATCTCGACAGAGGAAGTAGAAAAAATTACCGACTATATATTTTCACAACATGGTTATTCTAAGCCGTATTTCTTACCTTCTTTGTATGATAAGAAAAAAGGGTCAACTGGCGGTTCCTTGTCTGATTTAGACCCTATGTTTGAAGATGCAGCAAGAGTTGTAGTACGTCATCAGCAAGGTTCGACTTCACTTTTACAAAGAAGACTGAAATTAGGGTATTCGAGAGCAGCAAGAATTATTGATCAACTTGAAGAAGCTGGTATAGTCGGACCAAGTGATGGGAGTAAAGCAAGATCTGTAATAGTCGAGAGTGAAGAACAGCTTGAAACTATACTTAGATCACTATAACGATTTGATATCAATATATGAAAACATAAAATATGATATGTTAAAACCAAGTTGTCTAAATTGCATTTCAGAGCTTCAATATTTAATTTTGAAACTAGTATCAATTGAAGAAAAGGTATAAATGTTAAATCTTATTAAGAAAATATTCGGCGATAAGCATTCCAAGGATCAAAAAATTCTATGGCCGATAGTCGACGAAATAAAAGAAGAATATGAAACTATTAAAAACTTAACCGATGATGAGCTGAAAGGCAAAACACTGGAGTTCAAAAGTAGAATTCAGGACTATACTACTGAAATAAGAGAAAAAATAGAAGAACTCAAAAGACAGCTTCAATCAAATGAAGAATTTGATCGGCATGGGGTTTATGAAGAAATAGAAGAGCTCGAAGATGAATTAAACGATAAATATGAAGAAATATTAGATGAAATATTACCTGAGGCTTTTGCGGTAATAAAAGCTACCTGTGAAAGATTAATCGGTAAATCTTGGACAGTAGCAGGAACAAAAATAACATGGGATATGGTGCCATATGATGTTCAATTGATGGGCGGAATTGTGCTTCATCAAGGGAAAATATCTGAAATGACTACAGGTGAAGGTAAAACTTTGGTTGCTACTTTGCCAATTTATCTAAATGCATTGACTGGTCGCGGAGTTCATCTTGTAACTGTAAATGATTATTTAGCCCTTCGTGATAGTGAATGGATGGGAGAAATTTATAAATTTCATGGTTTAACAGTAGGTGTTATTCTTAATACAATGGACCCTAATGTTAGGAAAAAACATTACGATTGTGATATTACTTACGGCACGAATAATGAATTTGGTTTTGATTATCTCCGCGATAATATGACTACTGAAGAAGAATTTCGTGTGCAAAGGAAACATAATTACGCAATAGTTGACGAAGTAGACTCAGTATTAATAGATGAGGCACGAACTCCGTTAATTATTTCAGGACCTGTTGAGGTCGATGATCAAAAGTTTGATGAAATGAAACCACGAGTAGAAAAATTGTACCGGCTTCAATCTGCATTAATTGCAAAAATTACTCAGGAAGCCGAAGATTTATTAAATACAGGAGGTAAAGATAATGAATATCAAGCTGGTATTCTTTTATTAAGGGCTTCTCGCGGACTACCTAAAAATAAAAAACTAGCTAAGCTTTTGAGCGAACCAGTCTATAAAAAATTACTTCAGTCAACGGAAATGGAATTCCTTCGTGAAAAAGCTAAGAATATGTATATTATTGATGAAGAGCTCTATTTTGCGATTGATGAAAAAAATAATACAATCGATGTTACTGATAAGGGAAGAGAGGAACTGGCCAAAGGTAGCGGAATGGAAAAGGACTTTTTCATAATACCTGATCTTGGCACAGAAATTAGCAAGATTGAGCATGAAGAAAAAATCTCGGATGAAGAGAAAATTAAGAGAAAAGATTCTTTATATAATCATTATTCTGAAGCAAGTGATCGAATTCATACAATTCACCAACTTGTTAAAGCATATACTCTATTCGAAAAAGATGATGAATATGTAATTACTGAAGATGGAAAAATTGCTATAGTTGATGAATTCACTGGACGTGTGCTTCCTGGTAGGAGATATTCTGACGGATTACATCAAGCAATTGAAGCTAAGGAAAATGTTAAAGTTGAACGTGATACACAGACACTAGCTACAATTACACTTCAAAATTACTTCAGAATGTACTCTAAATTAGCAGGGATGACAGGTACTGCCGAAACCGAAGAATCCGAGTTTTATGAAATATATAAACTTGAAGTTGTTGTTATTCCTACAAATAAAAATATAGTAAGAGAAGACCAAGATGATGCGGTTTATAAAACTAAGAGAGAAAAATATAATGCCGTTATTGACCAAATCGAAGGATTAAGAAAAGAAGGGCGTCCTGTTTTAGTTGGTACAACATCTGTTGATGTTTCGGAAACTATTAGCAGAATGCTGAAACGAAAAGGATTACCACATAATGTTCTTAATGCCAAACAGCATCAGCGCGAAGCTGAGATTATTCAACATGCAGGTGAAATAGGAGCAGTGACAATAGCAACCAATATGGCAGGTCGAGGTACAGATATTAAGCTTGGTGCAGGAGTTGTAGAAAGAGGCGGTTTATTTATATTGGGAACAGAACGACATGAATCTCGAAGAATTGATCGACAATTGCGCGGTCGTTCGGGAAGACAAGGAGATCCTGGTACTTCTAAATTCTTCCTTTCTCTTGAAGATGATTTAATGCGTCTTTTTGGAAGTGAAAGAATTGCTTCAGTTATGCAGAGAATGGGAATTAAAGAAGGTGAAGTAATTCAGCATCCATTAATAACTAAATCTGTAGAACGAGCCCAGAAAAAAGTGGAAGAAAATAATTTCTCTATTAGAAAAAGATTGCTTGAATATGACGATACTATGAACCAACAGCGTGAAGTTATTTATACAAGGAGAAGACATGCGCTTGAAGGAGACAGGCTCAAAGGAGAAATTTTTGATTATCTTGTAGAATTTGCAAATGAAACTGTTAATACAAATTTTGAAGATGTCAATGATCATGCTATAAAGGAAGAAATTTTTAGAGCTACCTTAGTGGAAGTGCCTTTAGAGACTACAGAGTTTGAAACACTTGGTCAAGAAGGCATATCTAGTAAAATAATGAATGAAGCAAGAGCATTTTACAAAAAGAAAGAAGAAATGCTTGGGGTTGAACTCATGGCTAGGTTAGAACGTTATGCTATGTTAAGCGTGATTGACCAAAAATGGAAAGAACATTTACGAGAAATGGATGATCTAAAAGAGGGAATTGGTTTGCGGGCTTATGGACAAAAAGACCCGCTAGTTGAATATAAAATTGAAGCATTCAAACTATTTGAGACTTTGCTTAAAGAAATTCGGAATGAAGTAGTTTCATTTTGCTTTAAGTTTTTTCCCCAAGCACCTGAGGAAGTGCAAACTAAAAAACGCCGTCAACCAATTGGTAGATTAAGACAAATTAAACAAAGTACCGCAAGTATGGGGATTTCAGCTGCGTCTAATGAAAATTCACAAAATGAATTAACTGAAAAACCACAGCCGATTCATGCTGATGCCAAAGTAGGTAGAAACGATCCTTGTCCCTGCGGAAGCGGCAAGAAATATAAAAACTGCCATGGTAAATAAATAAAGAGAGATTATGAAAAAAATTGAAGCAATTATTAGACCTTTCAAATTGGACGAAGTAAAAGAAGCTCTTATTGAAGAAGGAGTTAGAGGACTAACCATTACAGAAGTCCGTGGTTATGGAAGACAAAAGGGTCATACTGAAACTTACCGGGGCAGTGAATATAGAATCGAGTTTGTACCTAAAATTAAAATTGAAGTTATTGTTGATGATGCTGCAGTAGATATGGTTATCGAAGCAATTTTACGAACCGCAAAAACAGGGCAAGTCGGAGATGGTAAAATATTTATTTATGATATACATGACGCAATTAGAATTAGAACAGAAGAATCTGGCAAGGACGCTCTGTAAAATATTTTACCTTTTACTTTTTTTTAATCTTTAATAGCTTCCCTTATGCAATTTCAAAAAAAATTACAACTTATTAAGAAGCTCCTCTTTGCATTACCGATTTTCATTATGATTGGATGCGGTGTATGGGAAGATTTCACTACTTATTTTAACCTTTATTACGATACTTCCGATTTGTTTCACCGCGCAGAAGATAAGATTAACATACAGCATCGAGGATTATTTTCTATTCAAGAGCAAAATCTTGCTCCTGATATAAATCAACTTTTAATCAAAGTAGTTGAAAAAAGCTCCCAATTACTTCAATTTCATTCTAAAAGCATTTACGTTGACAATGCGTTAATTATGTTAGGAAAATCTTTTTATTACCAGCAAAATTATCAAAAAGCATTTCGTGAATTTGAAGAATTAATAACTAAACAGCCAAATAGCAGCCTTGTCCTTGAAGCAAAACTTTGGTTGGGTAAAACTCAAATGCAGCTTAAGGAATATACAAATGGTCTAGCTACTCTGAATGCTGTTCGGGAGGAAGCAAAAAAAAGAGATCGTGATAAAATATTGAGCGATACCTATGTTGAAGAAATTAAATATAGAATATCTCAAAATGATTATGCCGGTGCAGTTGAATTATTAAAGCAGTTTTTGACAATTGCTAATAGCGGAGAAATCAAAGCCGAAATTGTTTATAATTCTGCCTTACTTTATTTAAACCTTGGCGATACTAAAAGTGCTATCAATAATTTTGAATTGGTGACAAAATATTCTCCGACATTTGAAATTCTTTATAATTCGCAGATAGAACTTGGTAAAGCTTTACGATCTTCCGGTGAGGGTGATAAGTCATTGGTAATTTATAATAAAATGATTTCTCAGGATAAATATGCTGATTCACTTGCTGCTCTTTTCTATCAGAAAGCTAAGACTCTTGTAAAGCTGGGGAAAATGGATGAGGCATTAGACCAATTTAGAATGCTTGATACGGCTTATTCGCGCACAGTATATTCGGGTCTTGCAAAATATAATATTGCACAACTTTATGAGGGATATTATAAAAATCTCGATAGTGCAGAAGTATATTATAACGGTGTAACTACTTCAGCAGCACCGATAGAGGATATATTAGATTCAAGAGATAAAATGGAATTGTTTAAGAACTATAGAGAAATTTCAAATAACCTTATAGAAGAAGAAAAAGAATTAAATTATCTAAAAAATCCTGATGCATTTTTAAAAGATTCAATAGCTTATTATTCAGAACTTGAATACATAAATAATGAAAAAAATAGATTGTCAAATTTTGTTGATTCAACAAAGGGAAATAATCAAGGCAAGCTAAATGATACAAGTAAATTTAATGATCAAAAATATCGAGACAGCATAAAGGCAAATTCCGGAAATATTTTAGATACAAGTCAAATCTATAATAAATACCAATACAATAGAAATTTACTAGGCATTAAGTCAGACTCTATTTTAATTCAGGGAAATAAATTAAAAGAAAATACTTTCTTCAAGAAAAAACCACCCGTCAGGCCTACAGTTTCTGCAGATACCTTACAGCAAGAGATTATTAAATATGAATTTCAAAAAGGTAATTTGCTATTTTCAGAATTTAATCTTCCTGATACTGCTTATCACTATTATCATGATATTTTGAAAAATCATCCTCAATCTGTTTATGAAGGTAGAACTTTATATGCAATGGGGTTATATTATCTAACTGTTGGGGATTCCCTAAAAGCCGATAGTCTATTTAATCTAGTCTATAATGATTATAAAAATGAAAGTATTGTGAATGCAGCAGCAGATAAACTTCATAAACCCCTTATTGATTTTAATTCTGATCCCTTGCATATTCAATATAAGTTAGCTGAAAAAGACATGGATATGTCTAAATATAATTCATCTGTAGAAAAATTTTATAAAATATTTAAAACCAATAGAGAATCTCAAATTGCAGCCAAAGCATTGTATGCTTCTGGTTGGATTTTAGAAAATAAGTTAAATTTACTTGATTCAGCTGCTGCTATTTATGACAGTCTTGTAAAATATTACCCTAAATCCGTTTATGCCATTGATGTCTTGCCAAAATTGAGTTTATATAATCAGGAATTAGCAAAAATGAATTTAGCTTATCGGGATTCTGTCAAATATTATGCGTCCAAAGGCGACTCATCTAAATTTAAAAAGGTTAGTTTACAGCAATTTGAAGATAATGAAAATTTGGCGTTAATAAATAAGACTATTGAAAAAACTCTTGTTTCTGAAAGTGTATTGTCTAATAATAAGCAAAAAACAAATAATTCAGCAAATACAAAAGACCTTCTTAAAGATAATTCCTCTGTTGCTAATCCCGATACTTTAATCAGAGTTTTTAATAGAGGTATAAGACAAAATATTAAACAATAATTCTGTTAGTTTCTTAAATTTCAAAAATATGTAATGATGTCAAATGTCCGATTTGCCGAAAATGAAATCGGCTATCTCTTAAATAAATTTTTTCCTGTGATCAAAAAAAGGAAATTTTATAGCATAACAATTTACCTTCTTTTTATAACATATTTTAGCCTGCCGTCGTTTGAAATTCCTTTACTTGAATATTCTCATATTCGAATTACGTCCTTAATGGAACAAAGAGCAATTGAAAATGGCCTATTCTTTTATCCAAAGCAATCATGGGTAAACATTGATAAAGTAAATCCGAATTTATTAAAATCCATTATTTGTATGGAAGACGATGCCTTTTTTCAGCATAAAGGTATTGACTGGACTCAATTAGATGACGCTTTAAAATTAAATAAAAGGAAAAAAAGGATTATTCGGGGAGGAAGCACTCTTACTATGCAGCTTGCAAAAAATCTTTATCTTAATACTGGGAGGAATTTTTTTCGTAAAGCAAAAGAAATGTTAATAACTTTTAGAATGGAAAAAGAGGTTTCAAAACGCACAATTCTTCAGGACTATATAAATGTAATTGAATGGGGAGGCGGTGTTTTCGGAATTAAAGAGGCTGCGAAAAAATATTTTAATAAAACACCGGCTAATTTAACTTTAGATCAATGTGCAAGATTGGCCGCTGTAATTCCCTCTCCTCTTGAGCATGCTCCTAACAAAAATACCGGTTATGTATTAAGAAGGTCATCAATTATTCTCAACCGTTATAATAATGTTATTCTGTTTCCCAATAATAAGTTATGAAATATTCTGAATTGAAGGAGCTAATTGATGAGGGTGAAAACATCCAATGCGAGTTTAAGAGAAAGTTTTCAACGCCCGAAAAAATTGCAAGAGAAATGATAGCTTTTGCCAATACAAAAGGAGGTTTTATTTTATTCGGTGTTGATGATGATAAAAGTATAGTTGGAGTTGAGAGTGAGAAATCCGAAACAGAATTAATCAAGAATGCAGCAAATAATTATTGTGAACCGCCTATTGACTATAAAATAAATTATATAGAAATCAGAGGGAAAGAAATAGTCGTTACTGAAGTGCCTGAGTCTGACAAAAAGCCACACCGGCTTCAAGATTATGAACCTAGCTTTGATATTAATAAAGCTATAGTAATTATACGTGTAAATGATAAATCAATTCAGGCTAGTAAAGAGATGATTAGGATTATGCGTTCGGGGGCAAGGGAAACAAATCTAAAAAAATATTTTATCGGAGTTAATGAGAAAAATGTATTTACATTCTTGGAATCAAACGAAAATATATCCGTAAAAAAATTAAGTAAACTAATGAATATTTCAGAACGTACTGCATCAAGAACATTAGTAAAGTTAGTACGTGCAAAGCTTTTAGCAATTCATACTAAAGATAATGGGGAAGAATTCTTTACTCCAATTTAATTTTTTATGATAAATTATAAATTCTTCTTAACTCAAAAATTGAAATTCCATATGCTACTGCTACATTTAAGGATTGTTTTATTCCAAATTGTGGGATCTCTATAGAGAAATCGCAAAGATCTATTAAATCTTGAGAAACGCCTGTAATTTCATTCCCTATAATTATACATATTGGGAAAATATTTTTATTTAGTTTACTGTAATTTATACTTCGGTCGGTAAGCTCAAGTGCACAAATATTATAACCTTTTTTCTTATAAAATTCTATAGCCTCCTTTGCGTTCTTCAAATATTCCCAAGTGACGCTTTCAGTAGAACCAAGAGCTGTTTTCATTATTTCTTTTTTTGGGGGATGCGGAGTGTAACCGCAGAGGAAAATCTTCTCGATCATTGCTGCATCTGAAGTCCTAAATATGGAGCCAACATTGTAATTGCTCCTTATACTGTCTAATATTACTACGATAGGAATTTTATTAACTTGAGGAATATTATCAAGAGTAGCCCTTTTAAGAGATATTTCATCATGCGATAATTTAATCATTGAGCAGTATTGCAAGTTGTCCGCAAGCTGCAGCAATATCATCACCTTGAGTATTTCTAATCATTACAGTTATATTATTTTCTCGCAGACGTTGAACAAATTCATCTATTCTATCTTTATTTGTGGGTCTGATCTGAGCCGCTATTCCTGTAGGATTCATGTGCTTTAATGAATTAAAAGGAATAATATTTATCTTGGAAGGAAATTCTTTACAAACTTTAAGCAATTCTTCTATATCCTCATTTCTATCGTTAATGCCTTCAAGCATTATATATTCAAAAGTAATTCTTGTTCTAGTTCGTCGTGCATAATATTTAACTGCGTCAATAATCTGATGAAGAGGATACTTGTCGTTAATCGGCATAATGCTAGATCTGATATCATCGAAACATGAATGAAGTGAAAGAGCTAACTTTACATTTAAATTTTTGTCTGCTAATTCGCGAATTTTTGGTGCTATTCCTGCAGTCGATACCGTAATTTTCTTCTTGCTAATTCCGGTTGTCAATTCTTGAGCAAAGATTTCTAAAGCTTTAACAGAATTATTATAATTTAATAAGGGTTCACCCATTCCCATAAAAACAATATTAGTAATATTGTCTTTTCCAAAATCCTTTGCTGCAAGAACGTACTGATCAAATATCTCTCCAGCTGAAAGATTTTTTCTGTAACCCATTAATCCGGTGGCGCAAAACTTACAATCAAGTGGGCAACCGACTTGAGTTGATATACATAAAGTAACTCTATCTTCTTCAGGTATTAAAACAGATTCAATTTTATATTTATCGACTGTCTCAAAAATGTATTTTTTTGTACCGTTAAAAGAAGAAATTTGAGTATCAACATGCTGAAGAGTCATTATTTCACAGGAATCTTTCAATTTTGTGCGAAGCACTTTGGGGACATTAGCCATATCAAAAAAGTCTGTCACCAAATGATTATACATCCAATTGAAGATTTGTTCACCACGAAACCTTGGTTCACCATTCTTCGAAAAATAATTTTTAAGTTCGTCTAAAGTTAGACCTTTAAGCACGAATTTATTATTAATTGTGATATCGTCTTGCTGATTTTCTTCTAAGTGTGATGTTTGATTTTCCATATTCCAAATATAAAAATTATGTTAATTCTAAAAAAATAAAAATAGTGATTTGGCGCTAATATTATTTCATTTAATTCTTCCGTTGATATAAAACAATTATTATCTTATCTTAGAACAAAAATTTAGCATTTTTAAAACAATTTGAATCAAAAGTTTCGATTGTATTTAATTTAGACGTATTATGTTACCAAAAAGTAAATTTAACAAAGAGAGGATTTATGAATTTTGATTTTACCGAAGACCAAATATTAATTCAACAAACCGCAAAAGAATTTGCTCAAGCCGAAATTGCACCATCCTCGGTAGAACGAGATCTAAAAGCTGAATTTCCTGCCGAAATTATTAAAAAACTTGGAGAACTTGGGTTCATGGGAATGATGGTACCTCCTGAATTAGGCGGAGCCGGCTTAGATACTATTAGCTATGTGCTTGCAATGATCGAAATTTCTAAGGCAGATGCAAGTGCCGGTGTAATAATGTCGGTTAACAATTCTTTAGTATGTTTTGGACTAGAGAAATATAGTAGCCCATATATTAAAGAAAAATATTTAATTCCTTTAGCTAGAGGTGAAAAGCTGGGAGCATTTGCTTTATCTGAACCAGAGGCGGGTAGTGATGCAACAAAACAAAAAACAACTGCCGACAAAGACGGTGATTTTTTTATTCTTAATGGAATAAAAAATTGGATTACCAACGGTCATTCAGCTGATTATTTCTTGGTCATGGCGACTACAGATAAAGAAAAGGGACATCATGGAATTTCTACTTTCCTAGTTGAAAAAGGAACTCCGGGTTTCGAGCATGGAAAGAAGGAAGATAAACTCGGAATTAGAAGTTCAGATACATCATCTTTAACCTTTGAAAATTGTAGAATTCCCCGGGAAAATTTAATATGGGAAGAAGGAAAAGGATTTAATTTTGCAATGAATACCTTAAACGGCGGAAGAATCGGAATTGCTTCTCAAGCAATCGGAATTGCCGAGGCTGCCTTTGAAGCTGCTCTAAAATATTCAAAAGAGAGAAAAGCATTCGGTTCTCATATCTCAAACTTTCAGGCAATACAATTTAAGCTCGCCGATATGGCTGTAAAAATTGAAGCTGCAAAAGCTTTAACATTAAGAGCAGCCGCAATGAAAGACGCAAATAAAAAATATTATAAAGAAGCTGCAATGGCCAAACTCTATTCCTCAAAAGTTGCAGTTGAATGTGCCCTTGAATCAATTCAAATTCATGGTGGTTATGGATACGTTCGCGAATATTTAGTAGAACGGTATTTAAGGGATGCCAAGATAACTGAAATTTATGAAGGCACTTCAGAAATTCAGAAAATGGTTATTGCCAGAGCATTGTTAGATGAAAACTGATTATGAAGTATTTTATCATTCTTTCCATATTAATGACATCTATAACTTTTTCTCAAGCTAATAATTGGAAATGGGGGAAGGGTAATTATTCTTATGCAATAAAATCAGATGAAAATAAGAGAGATTTTTCTTTTAGTTCAGACAATATTCCGGTTTTTGTAATTAAATCATTATTAAATTCTTATTGGTTTTTTATCTCTGATGTTGACGGAGATAATTGTCCCTTCACACCATCTTGTTCAAATTTTTTCCTTCAAGCTGCACAGAAAACCAATTTTATCCAAGGAAGCTTAATGTTTTTTGACCGTTTTACTCGTGATATGGACTTTTTTGAAAAGAATAAACGTTACCCAAGTGTTGAAGATGGGCATTATTATGACCCTGTTTCTCTATATGCATTAAATAAAAATGAAATTAAATATTTGCCGCCCTCAATTATTGTAAAATAATAATGAGAAATAATTTAATTTTTTTAATATTTCTTTCGTTACCAATATATGCTCAAAAAATTGAAAATAATAAATTTAATTTATTATCGCCTACAAATGTTAAAAAATTTGCCGACTATCTGTATTGCTCCGGTGACTATTTAAGAGCTATATTAGAATACAATAGGTATTCTGCATACAGCGAAGACGATACTACAAAATTCAAAATTGCCTTATCTTATTTAAAGATCACCAATCTTAATAAAGCATATGAAATTTTTAATTCGTTTAATCAGAAATCTTTACTTTTTTCATATGCTGAAATGGAATCAAATAAAATATTTTTCCAACAAAATGATTACAAATCATTAAGAAATAATTTTAATAAAATTGATTCGTTAAAAATATTTAAATTTCCAAATAACCTTAAAGAATTATATTATTTTTCTTATCTTTTAGCAAATCAGCCCTTACCTCCATTAGAAAAATTTTTAAGCCCGTTCGAAAAGTCCGATTTGCCGAAATTGAAATACTTTTATGAATGGAAATCTTCTTCTCCATATAAAAGCACTTGGATTGCAGCCATGCTTTCTGCACTAATTCCCGGCTTAGGCAAGGTCTATGTCAATGAATATGCCGATGGTATAACAGCATTATTGGCAACTGCTTCGCTCAGTTATTTGTCATATTCCGATTTTAAGGCTGGTCATATATTTCGTGGCTGGGTATTCGGAGGCATAGCAGCTGGATTTTATGCGGGTAATATATATGGCTCAATTGCTTCCACTCAAATTTATAATGTGAAAATTCAATATGATTTTGTGAATAATCTAAAAGTCTTTATTGGTGAGAAAAAATATTTTACTCCTGAAATAGAATTCTGCAAATAAATATTTATGATTAGACAAATAATATATCTATTTATCATATTAACAACTGCAATTTTTCCTCAAGATACTATAGTTCAGCAATTTAACTATGCGAAAAAATTATACTCCGAAGAAAAATATTTTGACGTTGTCACTGAATGTAAAAGGTTAATATTTTTTACTACTAAAAACCAGCTTGAATATCAGGCATATATGTTAATGGGCGAATCTTATAAAAAGGGAGATAAATTTTCGGACGCAATTATTTGTTTTACAAATGCAGCTTTAAAAGCAAAAAATGATAATGAACTTTTCAGTTCAAAAATTGAAATTGTGAAAGTTAATATTCTAAGAAGAACCACATATCGTGCTATGCAGCTATTAGATGAACTTCAAAAAGATAAAAGATACTCTGCTAATATTTCTGA
>JAJXTM010000335.1 GCA_021783875.1 Bacteroidota bacterium | reverse complement strand
TTTGGGTTTTAATTTGCTCTGATCGGGATGCAGTACAATTGATGGATTAAAAAGCGAAGCCGCTTCAATTGAATATTCCTTTGAAAAATATGCACCAATAATTAATTTCTTTTCTTGACTAATATTTTCAGCGTTATCCAAATACTTTTCTACTTGTAAGAAATTATTATAGATAATTTCTCTGAAAAATTTGTGCCTTCCTTCAAATTTATTTTCGATTTCGGTCAATTCATTTTGGAGATCAAATTCGGATAATGAATTAATTCTACTTAGTACATTTTTAATCCTATTTAAATTACCAATATTAAAATATTGCAGGACGACTTTTTTGGGATCCGACTTAATTTTTTTTTGAAGACGTTGAACTAGCATAATATATTTCCTTATTCCTTGATTCCTGTGGAAGCCATGCTTTGAATAAAATACTTTTGGAAAAACAAATAAGCCAGAATAATTGGCAGTGCTAGAAGAGTTGCAGCGGCAAGTTTTACACCAAGCTGAGAATCGGCTGCTCCTCCGACCGCAAATAAGGTAACAACTTGCGGCATTGTCATTAAATGTTCATTTCTAATTACAATTAATGGCCATAGAACTTCATTCCAGGAAGCCATAAATGTTATTATCCCGATAGTAACAATTGCGGGGATAGAATTCGGCCAGAGAATCCTGAAAATTATTTCCAGTTCCCCGCACCCGTCTATTCTTGCTGCATCGATTATATCCTGAGGCAAGGTTTTAAAATATTGCCTGAACATTATTATTGCCAATGAATTCATTAAATAAGGCACTATCAGTGCCCAGTAAGTATCGACCCATCCTAATTTTACCATTAATATGTATTGTGGAATTAATGTTATTTGAAAGGGAAGCGTCATTGTAAATATTATTATAAAGAAAATCAGGTTTTTCCCTCTAAATTCTAATCTTGATAAAGCATATCCAACCATTGAACCAAAAACTAAAACGCCAAATGTTATGCAGGATGCAACAAAAATGCTATTGAATAATGATCTGGCAATCGGAATTTTTCCAAACATTTCCCGATAGCTATTAAATGATAATGAGGTCGGCATAAAAGTTAAATTACCGATTTGATTTTCGGGAGATAGAGATGCAACAAACATCCACACAAACGGATATAAGAATGCTAAAGCAGCAAATGTCAGAAATAAATAAAAAATAATTTTTTTCATAAAATTTTATTCTTTTTCTATGAACTTTTTTTGAATCATAATTACCGCTAAAATTAGTAACGCAAAGAATAGACCAAGTGTAGCGGCATAGCCCATATTATAAAAAAAGAAGCCCTGTTTATATATATATAATACAGCAGAAAGAGTGCTATTTAATGGGCCACCTCCAGTCATAACATATGGTTCAATAAATAGTGAGAACCCGCCAATAGTAGATAAAATGACAACCATAAAAATTGTAGGATTAATCATTGGTAAGGTAATCTTAAAGAATTTTTGAAAAGCATTTGCACCTTCGAGATCCGCAGCTTCATAATATTGAGCGGGAACTGTTTGGAGTCCAACCAAGAATAATATGATGTACAGCCCCACATTTTTCCATGTTGCCATAATAGCAATTGAAGGCATTGCCCATGAAGGGTCAATCAACCAGCCTATTCTTCCAAGTCCAATAGCAGTCAGTATTCTATTAAATAATCCTGTATCAAAGCCATAAAGTTGCTGCCAAATAATTGTAACTACGACCCCGGAAACTATTACAGGCAGGAAAAAAGCTCCTCTGAAAAATCCTCTTAATTTAATATGCTGATTTAATATAATAGCTAAAACCAACGCAACGATAATTTGGAGAGGGATATGTATTACTAGAAATATTAAAGTATTAAAAATGGATTGCAAAAAAAACTGGTCATGGAATAATCTTATGTAATTATTAATTCCGTTAAACTTCATCGGGGAAATAATATTCCATGAATTAAATGTTAGTACAATTGAAAACACTACAGGAAATGCTATGAATATTAAAAAATAAATTATGTACGGGGACACTAATAAATATGGTATAACTTTTTTCTTCATTATGAATATTTTTTACTTCATGTATAAAAGGTTTACTTGTCTGGCAGCATCATGTATGGCTTCAGCAGGTGATTTCTTACCGTAAATTACGCTTTCCTCATATTCCTGAGAAATAATATCAAATACTTCAGTTAGATGCGGATAAGGATCAGTTCCTCTTACGTACTTTGACTGTTTTGCAAATTCTAACATCTTGGGATTATTTTTGAAATAATTTGAAAAGAAAGGATCTTCATCCAGCATTTTTCTTCTCGGGAGTTGATTAGTAAGCTCTAATAATTTCAAATCATTTTCTTTATCGTTCATAAATTCGATAAACCGCCAGGCAAGTTCCGGATTTGGGCAAGTTTTAAATATTACAATATTTTTCGGATCACAATAAGTGTAGACCGGACCTACATGATTATCAGGCACAGGCATTGGTGAAAACCCATAAGAAAAACCTTCCGGTTTAAACTTTTCCGAATGAGCTATTTCCCATGGACCTGTAAACCTTGAAGCTATTGTACTAGATAAAAAAACGTCCTGCTGGGCAGATAGTCTTTCTCTTGTAAAATAATTATTCTTATAAAGATTCTGCAAAAAAGAAAATACATCAACAGCATACTTATTATCGAAAGCTGCGGTATCATTTTTAATTAAAGGTGCACCTCCTGAAGCAGCAAGATATAACGGATAGAAGTCAAAAAAACGCTGCCACCATGTAACTTGAACTTCGCAATAGCCCAGCCATTTTCTGACATATCCATGACTATCTGTATTCTCATCTCTGAATTTTTTTGCAGCATTAAAATAGCTATTATAAGTTAGAGGAGGGCCGGGAATACCCAATTGCTGAATAATATTTTTATTATAAATCATCATAATCGGGTTAATTTTCCAAGGGATTTGATAAATATGCCCATCAGAACTTGTTACTTCTTTAATAACAGAGCTATCGCATCTTTCATATAAAAATTTTTTGAACCCTTTTAGCGTG